>JBMFPM010000512.1:0-1003 GCA_049969135.1 Anaerolineae bacterium | reverse complement strand
GCCGGCGCTGGCATCCCCAGTCATGCCGAGTACGTAGAGCAGACCGCGGTTGTGATCCTCTGCCGTGCCGCGGATGCCATACGTGTCACCGGCGGGCACGCCCAGGTCAGCCCGATGCGTTGGTTCTGGGGTGGGGGTAGGAGACGGGAAAGGAGTCCACGTAGCAGTAGGAGTGGGTGTTGAAGTAGCAGCCTCGGCCGTGACGGTGGGGCTGCTCGTCGCGGTAATGGTCGGTGTAGGGATGGGTGTGGGCGTCTTGAAGATGAACTGGCAGCCCGTGGCTAACAGCAGAGCCAGGCACAAGGAAGCAATAGCATATAGGCGTCGCATGTTCCCCTCCGTGTTTCTCGGAACCTGTTGGTACAGATGTGCAAGAGCGCAATCTGCTTATGAGCCAATTTGGCGCACTGAAGTGCGTACTACGAACCTTGAATTGGTGCACTGAAGTGCACACTACGAACCTTGAATTGGCGCACTGAAGTGCGCACTACGAACCCGTTTGTAGTGGGCGCTTTAGCGCCCGCTATGTTTCTCCAGCCACTCTATCATGAAACCAAAGACTTGACCCTGCTCTGGTTCATTGTGGGTCTCATGGTACAGGCCATCCCACAGTTTGAAGGTGCAATCTCCAGGGACACGCGCTGCAAATTCGCGGCTTGCCGCGGGAGAGCAAATGGGATCCTCTGCACCGTGCATGAGCAGGAGCGGCAACGGGAATTCGGTGGCATGCTCCAATGCCCATGTGCCGGCCCAGATCATATCCATGCCCAAGCGTGCGGAGACACGGTTATGCACAAGTGGATCGTTGACATAGGCATCCACCACCCGCTGGTCATGCGAAAGGCCCCGTGGGTCCAGTTCATTGCTCAGGGAAAAGGCAGGCACCAGGTTGTACAGCGTTTTGCCCAGCCACATCTTCCATGCGGGAGGCTGGAAAGCAGTGCACAGCAACGGGCTCGTGACAATCGCTCCAGCAATCTGCGGCTTGCGGCGCAGGACATAG
>JBMFPM010000511.1:0-1009 GCA_049969135.1 Anaerolineae bacterium | reverse complement strand
CGTTTTTCAGCCTGGAGATGTCCGCTGAGCAATTGGTACAACGGCTGATTGCTGGCGAAACCGGCATCAGTTCACAGCGTTTGCGCATCGGAGACATACGCGATATTGAATGGGATAAGTTTGTCAAAGCCACGGGCTCCTTGGCGGAAACAGCCATCTTTATAGACGATACCCCTTCTCCATCGCCTATGGAGATTCGTACAAAATGCCGCCGTTTGGCTGCGGAATACGGGCTGGATTTGGTGATCATAGACTACCTGCAATTGATGCGCAGTGGCGTACGCAGTGAAAACCGCGTGCAGGAGATCTCTTACATCTCACGCGCACTGAAGGGTTTGGCCCGCGAACTCAATGTCCCTGTAGTAGCTATGTCGCAGCTTTCACGCGCTGTCGAATCTCGTCAGGACAAGCGTCCCATCCTATCCGATCTGAGGGAGTCAGGCAGCATCGAGCAGGATTCGGATGTAGTTATTTTCATCTACCGGGACGAAATGTACAATGAAAACACGGATCGCAAGAATATTGCAGACATCCTCGTCTCTAAACACCGCAATGGCCCTACCGGTCAGATTTCGTTGCGTTTCGTGAGCGAGCAGACCAAGTTCGTGGATCTGGATACCTATCACGAGGACCTAGGCTACTCGCAGGAGACAGAGCTGCCATGACCATTTTCTCTGGCTTCCCCAGTGGCAAGTTGACTTTCGCGCGACTTCCGGACCTCTTTTTCAGCGAACTGCTTCCGCAAATTGATGACCTAGCTGAATTGAAAGTAACACTGCATATCTTCTGGTTACTTCAAGGCAAGAAGGACCTTTTGCAGTATGTTACGATGCGGGAGTTGCTGGGTGATGGCACGTTGCTGCGGGGATTGCAGGGGCTGGCCCCTTCGCCAGAAGAAGCACTGCGCGATGGGCTGAAGCGCGCAGTGGCACGGGGCACGCTACTCCATCTGGTGGGCTTGGAAGATGAAGAGCACTTTTATTTTGTGAACAGCGCTCAAGGACGGCGG
>JBMFPM010000510.1:0-1057 GCA_049969135.1 Anaerolineae bacterium | reverse complement strand
CATTTTCACCAGGGGATTCCCCCGTCGTCTCGAGTAGGAGCGATTTCTATGCAAGCGCCAAAAACTACAAGGGTATTGTGTTCAGATGAAGTATTCGTCAGCACTGATGTCGAGACAGATGGCCCAATTCCAGGGCCGTATTCCATGCTCAGTTTTGCCTCAGCCGCGTATCTGGCTGACAAGACCTTGCTGGGTACTTTTACTGCGAATTTGGAAACGCTACCCGGTGCCTTAACGCACCCACGGACAATGAGATGGTGGAAAGCTCGACCCGAAGCGTGGAAAGCAGCACGAGAGAATCCAGAGAAGCCAGAAGCGGTGATGCAAAGATACCTCAAGTGGCTCAAAGCACTGCCCGGCAAGCCCGTGTTTGTCGGCTATCCTGCAGCGTTCGATTTCATGTTCATCTACTGGTACCTGATCCGCTTTACGGGTGAGAGCCCCTTTTCACATTCGGCGCTGGACATCAAAACCTATGCCATGGCGATGCTGAAAAAGCCCTATTATGAAAGCCTCAAGACAAACATGCCACGACATTGGCTCGAGGAATGGCCACACACGCACCGCGCTCTGGATGATGCCATCGAGCAAGGCGCCCTCTTTTGCAACATGCTGGCAGAGAACTGTGGCTAAACGCTAATCGTGCAAGCGAGAAGCGTTTCTCGGCTCCTGTACCAGCCAATGCAGTGTGATCCACGATAACAGGCTGAACACAGTGGCAGTGAGGAACAGCGTTCCATAACTTCCCCGGGAAGCAATCCAGCCTCCAAGCAATGGTGCGACGGCAGAGAACAAGCCCGGGATAGTGTTCGCCAAGCCAATGTATGTTGGCCGTTCTTCAGGGCTGGCGAACTCCATGGGAATCATAATGCTGGACAGGATATCCGCCGCAGTAACCATGCCTATTGCAGCAAAAACTGCATACATCCACCGTGGCGAAGGAGCTAGCAAAGCAATCAGCATGGACAATGCCGACAGGCACACACTGATCTCCAAAACCAACTTGTGCCCATAGCGGTCTGCCAGAGCACCCGCGCATAAGTTTGCGATTGCCTGT
>JBMFPM010000509.1:0-1076 GCA_049969135.1 Anaerolineae bacterium | reverse complement strand
CTAACTGAAAATTTAGCTCAGTTTTGTCTGGTTGCAACAGCGGCGCTCTGGTGGATTTCACTGAGAGCGCGCTCACTTACCTTCGCAATGTTTGCTGGTCTTTTGGCAGCCTTCTCCGCAATGGTGCGACCAGCCTATCAATTTCTGCCTGTGGTTCTTAGCCTTTTCGCGATTGCAACGCTTGCTTGGCTGGGTCACGGTGAGGGTGGGAAATGGTGGACTCGGTACGTCGCGTGCGGTCCAGCCCTTGGGTTAGTGCCAATTCTCGCTTTATGCACCTGGAACTACAAACAGCACGGCTATTTTGGAATGACTTATGCTCTCGGCGGGAACCTATGTAATCGAACGGCGCTCTTTGTGGAACGGGCCGAGATGAAATGGGAGCCGCTACGGAGCGCGCTGATCGAAGGACGAAATCGTAGCCTGGTGGCAGGAGAATCCCACACTGCTCTCCAATATCAGTGGGATCACTGGGCAATGTTGAAAGGCGTTACTGGCCTCAATGATGTTGAGCTGGCCCAGAGGCTTGCACATCTGAACATGGAGCTGATACTTGAGAATCCACTGGAGTACCTTGCTGCGGTTGGCAGAGCACTTGTTGGTTCTCTCTTCCCTTACGTTACGAGGTTGGCGGGGCAGCACGGGAGTCGGCAAATTCTCTGGACAGCCATTCACTTCCTAGTAATCGGTGCCTGGCTGCTGCAACTTTGGACGGTCGGAGGCAGACTGGCAAACGATTTCTTTGTTCGGGCGATCGTCCGGTTCAGGCGCAAGGACTTTTCAGTGCCGCCGGTAATGGAGCAGGATGGCTGGCGGTATGTGCTTTATGCGAGCCTTGCAGGAGTCATCTCTTACACGATAGTCGTGAACGCAATGGTCGATGTCGGAGATCCACGACAAAGGAGCCCAGTGGATCTGTTTCTCGTGATGCAGACAATTCTTGGGATCGAAATGTTTGTAGGTAGGCTGAAAGATCCAGATGTTGATCGGATCTTCGGATGATCAGCCGGGCGCGCTGCGCAGCCCGGAGGCGCTCGAGCAGCCCATGTTGTGCTGGGGGCGGCTGTGCAGGTGGG
>JBMFPM010000508.1:0-1089 GCA_049969135.1 Anaerolineae bacterium | reverse complement strand
GGGGAATGGTTCCGAACCTGCGGGAGGCTGGCAACGAGTGCTTGTGTATTTGACGCAGGGCAAGCCTTCGCCCTATAATGCAGGTGTCATCGGGTGGCTTTTTATCTACAGGACGGGGAAAGGCCTATGGGAAAACATGTGAGGCGCAAGACGGATCTAGTATGAGCGCAGGAGAGGACAAGAAACGATGAAAGACGAGCAGTTATTAGAACGGATCGTCATTGACCCCAAAGTGATGGCCGGCAAACCTGTTATCCGTGGGACACGGTTGACGGTGGAATACATTCTCAATTTATTAGCGCATGGTGCAACAGTAGAAGAGATTCTCCAAGAGTATCAGGGCTTGACCCAAGAAGATATTCAAGCTTGCATTCTGTTTGCGACCAAAGCGCTGGAAAACACCGCGTTTATGCCGTTAGCTGTGGAGCCAACCTAGATGTGCTTCCTTGTGGATGAGTGCACTGGCCCTGCTGTAGCACGGTGGTTGCGCGAGCAGAAGAAACCTTTGCGGTCTACATCAGATCCATTGAATCCGCCTGAGGGGGTGGTGACGTGTCTAATACAATAGCCCAGATGACAAAAAGCGAACTGAAAGAATTGATCGAGACCTCCATCGAGCAGAAGCTATTGGAGCTGCTTGGCGATCCTGATGAAGGCCTACCGATTAGAAAGTCGGTACGCGATAGGCTCTTGCGCCAAAGGAAAGCGGTCTCTGCGGGCGAACGCGGCGAGCCGTTTGAGGAAGTAGTACAACGGCTCGGCCTGGAGTAAATGCCTTGTATCACATCCGCATTTTGGAGGCGGCGATTAGTGAGCTCGCAAGTCTGGACAAGCCAATCAGCCGCCGCATTATCGAACGTATCCGTTGGCTGGCTGTGAATCTAGACGCCACCAGGCTAGAGGCACTTAGCGGTGAGTTGACAGGCCTATACAAACTCCGCGTAGGTGATTACCGTGTTATCTACGAAATCTTGCACGACGAACAGATCATCGTGATTCATGCCATTGGTCATCGTAGAGAGATTTACCGAAGGCGATAGGGCGCGTTGCAACGTGCCCCTATCTATCATTTGACGGTAAGGACGGGTT
>JBMFPM010000507.1:0-1095 GCA_049969135.1 Anaerolineae bacterium | reverse complement strand
GGATTGATACCAGCGATGCAGATGCCATTGTGCAGTACAACCCCCATGCGGCGATCGGGACGGCAGCGATGTGGGGAAATCGTAATGTGATCACCCATACGAGCCGCGAGAATTTCCCCTATCGGGGCACGGTGTTAGCGGCACACCTCGCGCGGTTTTTCTGCGTCCTGATGGGTGCAGGAACTGTGTTTTGCACTTATGCCATTGCACGTCGCCTGTTCGGACAGGAATGGTTAGCGCTAGCATCAGCGGCGCTGAACGCTTTCGTTCCTCAGTTTCTCTTCATCAATGCCTCGGTCAACAATGATGTGCTAGTTAGTTTGCTGTCGGCATTGAGCCTGTGGCTGTTGGTATGTATCATCCAGGGTGGGCCTTCCTTTGCTCGGCTTACTGCGTTGGGAGTGGTATTGGGCTTGGTAGCACTTGCCAAGCTGAATGGATTGATCTTGATGCCGCTGACAGCGCTGGTATTGCTTGTGCTGGCTTGGCGACGAGGTATTCACTGGGCTTGGTTGCGGTGGTGTGTGTGGACCTTTGCTGTAGCGGCTGTGGTTGGTGGTTGGTGGTATGTGCGTAACTGGCTGCTCTACCGTGATCCCTTTGGCTTGCAACTTATGTTCGCAGTCATGCCCGCCCGCACGCAGCGCCCCAGCCTCACTGAACTCTGGCGGCTATTCAACGGCGTTTTCAAGTCATTCTGGGGGGTGTTTGGGTGGTTTAATATCGTTATGGAGGAGAGTGTCTATGCCGCTTTTGCGGTTGGCACCCTTCTAGCAGCCATTGGTGCAGGTTGGTTTCTCTACACGCGCTTGATGCGACGCCTCTGGGGGGAAGTGGCGCGTGTAGGGCTGTTGTTGCTATGGAGCGCAGCCTTTGTCGTTGGGCTCTTTGGGTGGAGCCAGGTACAATTCCCTCAGGGACGTATGCTTTTTCCGGCTATCCCCGCGATAGCGATACTTTTGGTACTGGGCTTAACGCAGTGGTTTCCTAGGCGGTATAGACAGATGCTGATTGCTACATTGTTGGTTGCTCTCTTCTCCCTGGCTGCGATAGTCCCCTATCGGTACGTCGTACCTACTTATGCCCGGGAGGCGC
>JBMFPM010000506.1:0-1104 GCA_049969135.1 Anaerolineae bacterium | reverse complement strand
GCGCGCGGCATTCCATGCCCAGCACGCGGAAATAAGGTGTCAGAAATGCGATAAAGGCATTGTAAGTGCCTGGTGGGAATCCATTAGCGTGGGCAAAATGCACGAGAGGCCCCTCGCCATCCCAGTCCATGTACGGAATCCCACTAGGCGATTGTCGCAATCCTACGCATTGCACAGGTGGGGATAGCAAGGGCTCTTTGCTTGATGGTGTCAACATAGTTCAACGCGTCAGCGTTATTTTGCGCAGTCCACGGGGATGATCCGGGTCATAACCTTTTGCCAGGGTCAAATCATGGGCTAACAGTTGTCCTGGGATAACACTGGTAATCGGCGAAAGCCACTCTGGAACTGTGACTGGCAGAGGCAGGGGCGTTACGGCTAGATCCAGAGCCTCTTGCTGATCTGAGATAGCGATCAATTCCGCTCCCTTGCCGTGCAAGTCGCGTGCCAAGTTGAGCATATCTTCATACACTTCACCGGAAGGGGCTACCAAGATCACAGGAAATCCTTGCTCGACGACGGCGATAGGACCGTGCATGAAATCAGCAGAAGAGTAAGCTTCGATGAGGACGTAACTGAGTTCCTTCATCTTGAGCGCGATTTCAAAAGCCGTGGCATAGTTGTATCCCCGCCCCAGGATCAAACAGGCCTCCATATAACGGTAGCGTTCCACGCGAGCTCGCACGTCGTTGGCGATGGTCAAGGTTTTGTTCACTGCCTCGGGCAAAAACTGCACCTGACTTTTTCTCTCTTCGTCTCCGCTCCAGTGCGCAGCCAGCAGCGCTAGCGCAGTCAATTGTGCCGTATAGGTTTTGCTCGCTGCCACGCTCATTTCTTTCCCAGCATGGCAGATAATGGCGTGTTCGGCTGCCTGAGCCAAAGGCGAGCCAGGTTCATTGGTGATAGCTAGCGTGCAAGCTCCTTGGCGTCTGGCTTCATCTACAACGGCAATGATGTCTGGTGATTCGCCGGATTGCGAGATACCGATAACCAGCACATCCTCGCCTGTGCGCGGTGGTGTGTGATAAATCGTGTAGAGCGATGGCGCGGCAAGAGCAACTGGCAGGCGAAGGATGCTAGCAAAGAGGTATTTCCCATAAGTGG
>JBMFPM010000505.1:0-1173 GCA_049969135.1 Anaerolineae bacterium | reverse complement strand
TTCGTGGATGGCCTCAATGCCTCGCGGATCGCCACCCCCACGTGGCCACCGGTGAGCCGCGGGCTGCTGCCGCTCCGTGTCCAATTGATCTTCTCCTGTCCATCCGCATACAGCGTCACTTTGCTCAGGCCGACCACCAGGTCCAACTGATACCAGTGATCCGGTTGCAGGCTGCCATCCGCCACCGGCGGGACCAGGCCTGCCCTGAGCCTGCCGAAGGGTCGCTCTCCTCGTTGTCCTGCACTACCTTGAGCACCCACTTCTGCCCCCCGGCATCGGTGCGCAGGCCGGCCGACTTGTAGTTGTTGACGTCCTGGTTATTGTGGGCTTTGGCCTTTCCCTAGCAGTCGTTCCCAGACCTCATCCTCGACCTTCTGCCGGAGAGCATCTAACTCGCCCCTTTTCTCCTCGAACATATCCTTCTGGAAAAGTTCGCACGCTGGGCTGACATAGCGCCGAAGTTGCTCCGCGAGACGTTCTATCTGCTGCTCAGTCTGGCCCAAAGTAGACTCGAATCGGTCGTGTCCATCCGATAGGTACCTGACGACGACATCGAGGCTATACCACGGCCCTACATCCCAGCTAACGGGCGACCATTGCGGACCGAGGGCCAGGAAAACCTCCCCTCTGTCTTGCATGATCCTGATTCGTCCGCACTTGTCTGATCGCAACACCACAACCCAGTTGCCAAAGCTTTCAAAGCGCTGTTCGATGGCCAAAGCGAAACCGTACTCGTCAAATAGGTAATGGAAGAGCTGCCTAATCTCATCGAAGATCTCGGATTCCACGCGTTCAACTCCTCTCATGGTTTGATGAATACACCGTCCACCAACTTATAGCCGTTTTGGATCAAATACTCTATCTCTCTTTGCAGGTATTTGCCGAATTCCTTGCCCTCGCCCAATGTTACTACAAAGCTGTGGCCGGCTGCGATAGATTCATCCAGGAACTGTCTATTCACTTCCCACACCAAGTCGCCTGGAGCCTGCTTCAGTACTTCGTATACTTCCTTGGGCATATCAAAGTAGGTTAGTCCCTCAAGCTTTGCCATGTTGATGTATTCATCGTAACTCCCCAGCATTGTCATGCCACCCTGTACTCTGCCGTTTCTGGTAGACGCTTCCGCGATCTGCCTGATCAGCTTTGCGCCCTCGCTGGACTCGGCTCCCAGTC
>JBMFPM010000504.1:0-1181 GCA_049969135.1 Anaerolineae bacterium | reverse complement strand
TTACTTCTATCGCTTTGGGGTGGATGTACGCGGCGTTCGCTATCCAGGCATTATCAGCAGCGAGACCCCACCTGGTGGCGGCACCACGGATTATGCAGTCGAGATCTTTTATGAGGCAATCAAACACAAGCGCTACAACTGCTTCCTCAGGGAAGATACCGTATTGCCGATGATGTACATGCCAGATTGCATCAAAGCCACTATACAATTGATGGAAGCCGACCTTTCCCGATTGACCCGTCATTCCGATTACAACCTGGCTGCATTCAGTTTCTCGCCGGCAGAATTGGTGGCTGAGATCAAGAAGCATATCCCAGACTTGGCGTGCTCCTACAATCCTGATTTCCGTCAGCAAATTGCGGATTCCTGGCCGCGGAGCATTGATGACAGTGCAGCGCGCAGGGATTGGGGTTGGCAGCCGGATTATGACCTGGCATCCATGGTGGCAGATATGCTAGAGAAGTTGGGGAAGAAGTATGCGGAGGGAAGGCTGTAGAAACGTGTTGCGTGATGCGTATTGCGTAAACCGTATTTTTGAACAAGGAGGAGAGAGATGGGGAAAGATAAGCTCGCTTTCATTGATGAGGACATAGCCAGCCTAAAGGAACAGGGGCTATTTATCCATATCCGCACCATTGAAAGCGCTCAAGGCCCTTGGATTATTGTTGATGGCAAGCGGGTACTCAACTTTTGCTCCAACAACTACCTGGGCTTGGCGAACGATCCACGGATGAAGGAGGCAGCCAAAAAAGCCATTGACCAATTCGGCGTGGGCCCTGCGGCGGTCCGTTCTATTGCGGGCACGATCAGTCTGCACCTGGAATTCGAGCGCCGTATTGCAGCTTTCAAGGGCGTGGAAGATGCGCTTTATGTCCAGTCAGGCTTCTGCGCGAACCAGGCCGCGATCCCGCCTTTGGTGGGCAAGGAAGACGTCATTTTCTCCGATCGGCTGAACCATGCTTCCATCATTGACGGTTGTCGCCTATCTGGTGCCAAAATCATTGTCTACGAGCACTGTGATGCCGCCGATGCGGAGCGCGTTATCAAGGAGAACCTGCCCAATTATCGGCGCGGTATGCTCATCACCGATGGAGTATTCAGTATGGATGGCGACATTGCCCCTCTGGACAAGCTGTACGAAATCGCTGAGCGCTATGGCTTGCTGACGATGGTGGATGATG
>JBMFPM010000503.1:0-1193 GCA_049969135.1 Anaerolineae bacterium | reverse complement strand
GGTATGCCAGCAGGGTAGAGTTCGCCTGCCAGCTCTGGAGGATAGGTGCGGCCCTCGATATTGGGTATCTGCGTGGCAGTAAAAGCTACCACTTCACAGAGGGGATTGTCGCGGAAGCACACATTGAAATTATGAAAGTCGCGCCCCGCTGCGCCCATAATCAGCACTCGGGTCTTCTTCATCGAAGCATCTCCTTGAAAAGTTTAAGAAAACAAGCTCTTTCAGCCTCTGTACTCAGGAATCTCTGGTCCCTGCAGCAAGCAAGGCACCAGCAGCGATGCACACCAGACGGGTCTCGGGCGGATCAGCTCGTGAGCCAACTACCAACGGCACTTTCCCACCAATCACCAAACCAGCCATGCGGCCCCCAGCAAAATAGGTAATCCCTTTTGCCATAATGTTCACAGATTCCACATCAGGGCCAACCAACACCTCGGCATAGCCAGCCACTGGCCCGCCTCGGCCACGCTGTCGGGCAATCTCAGGCGACACAGCCGTGTCTAGGAGAAAAGGCCCGTCCACCAGTGCGCTCTCCGCCAGCCATCGTTCTTGCATGGCGACGATTTCGGCAATCTCAAGCGTCACAGGCAACTCTGCAATCACTTCATCTGCAGCAGCCAGAAGAGCCACTTTTGGCTGCTGGACGCCGAATCCGCGTGCTACGGCAATGCTGTTGCTGATGATCTCGATTTTCTGCTCTTTGGAGGGGTAAAGCACAACACCCCCATCAGAAATGAAAAGCAACCGGTCAAAGCCCGGCACCTCAAAAACGCCCACATGGGAAATCAGGCGATTCGTTCTCAGGCCAACCTCGCGTGCCAGGGCCGCACGGAGAAAGGTGCTGGTCTGTACTTGTCCTTTAATCGCTACCTTGGCTTCCCCTTGGGACACAAGGCGCATGGCTTTCTCAGCCGCCAAGGTTTCATCCGCCTCATCCACAATGCGCATCATGCCCAGGTCTAAGCCCTGTTCTTGCGCAATCCGGCGGATGCTCTGAGCATGTCCGACCAGCGTAGCATTGATGATGCCACGTGCTTGCGCTTCGCAGGCAGCTTGCAATACTTCATACTCGTGTGCTGCAGCGATCACCACTGGAACCGGTCCTACCGCAGTGGCTGCTGCAAGCAACTGTTGATAATTCTTAATAGGGGGCACTCCAAAGGCTCCTTCGACCTCGGATAGGATGTCGTCAT
>JBMFPM010000502.1:0-1194 GCA_049969135.1 Anaerolineae bacterium | reverse complement strand
TTCGGCTTGTGTCAGGCGTCCCTTTTCTACTTCGCGCTCTACCAGTTTTCGGTGGTATGCCTGCGCTTTAGCCAGTTGTTCAGAGACGGGGTCATACAGGCGGGTGGAGAGGCCGGCCCTTGCCGTAACATAGGCGATTCCGCTGCCCATTGTGCCACTTCCAATAACGGCTACCTTCTGCATCGTTTCTCCTCCTCTTTGAAGTTTTAGCTCGGAGAGTTGCTAAAGCAGACACTCCTCATAGGGGCGTCCATGCGCTAGCACCTGATCCACACGCTTCATCCACGTGCTAATGGGAATGTGCTGTGGGCACAACTCTTCACACTGGTGACACTCGCTGCATTTGTCTGCCCTGGCTTGTTCGGGGATGTTTTGGTAACCAGATCGCGCTT
Source organism: Anaerolineae bacterium (assembly GCA_049969135.1). Lineage (GTDB taxonomy): Bacteria > Chloroflexota > Anaerolineae > UBA2200 > UBA2200 > JACIWX01. The sequence goes on along the minus strand of JBMFPM010000502.1, from coordinate 802 downwards.
CTTCCACAGCGTTGTATATTGCTCCGTAGTTGAATTGGCGAAAGACACGCGGGATGTCCACACCGCTTGGACAGGGCATGCAATAACCACACGCTGTGCATGGAATCGGGCAGAGTTCATTATACTTGGCACGCACCCGTGCGATGATGTCCAGTTCTTCCTGGCTCAATATACCGATCCCAGAACGGTCAGCGCTGGCCAAGTTCTCTTCCACTTGCTGTATCGTGCTCATCCCACTGAGCACCACCGAGACCTCGGGTTGGTTCCACAGCCACTGCAGTGCCCAATCGGCTGGCGTCCGCTTTTTCGGAGCGCTTTCCCAGATTTTCTGCACGGGTTCCGGAGGATTGACCAACCTGCCGCCAAGCAGAGGCTCCATAACTACCACTGCCAGCCCTTTCGACGCCGCATAGTGCAAGCCCTTGGTGCCAGCCTGATGGTTGATATCCATGTAATTGTATTGTATTTGGCAGAAGGTCCATCGGTCATAAGCGTCCACAATTTCCTGGAACACAGGATACTCATCGTGGAAAGAGAAGCCAAGGTATCCAATGCGCCCATCCGCAATTGCCTTCTCTGCCCAGGACAGTACTCCCAAGTCACGCACTTTGGTCCATTCCGCCTTATTCAGGGAGTGCAACAGATAAAAGTCAATATGGTCGGTTTGTAGTCTCTGTAACTGTTCGTTGAGGTAGCGGTCAAAATCGCTAGCACTCTGCACCAACCAACAGGGCAGTTTGGTTGCTAGCCTGATTTTGGCTCGATAACCACCCTGCAAGGCACGTCCGAGGAAAGGCTCGCT
>JBMFPM010000501.1:0-1246 GCA_049969135.1 Anaerolineae bacterium | reverse complement strand
GCAGGGGATTGGAAGCAGGATTGAAGACCAAGTTTGGGCTCAATCCTGGTTTTGCCTCCCAGGCAATTCCCATACCCGATCTTGTCCTACCCACACAGCCCACCATCTACGCTTTGGTCCTGATTATGCTGACTCTGGGAATCCTGCAACTCGTACGGGGTTTCCGTTTTGCGGATGCCCTGCTAGGAGTAGTGGCGTTCTGCTTTGTGTTCGCCTTTTTGACCTGGGCAGCACGTGGCAAGTCCTTCAACCTAGTGGGCATGGTAGGGAGCTCGCTCGTCAGGGCGACCCCCATTGCTCTGGCTGCCCTTTGTGGCATCATGTGCGAACGCAGCGGTGTGGTGAACATTGCCATTGAGGGTATTATGCTGATTTCAGCACAGGTGGCCGTCGTCGTCGCTACCGTCACCAAAAACCTGTATACGGGGCTTGCCGCTGCGATTCTGAGCGGGGCAATCATCTCCGCGTTTCACGCCGCCATGGCTGTGAGTTTCAAGGTGGATCAGATCGTCAGTGCCACAGCCATCAACATTTTCGCCACCGGCGCGACCAGCTTTATTAGTGCCCGCTTCCTGGAAAAGAATACTAACCTCTTGAACAACTCGGGGACTTTCCGCATTATCTCCATCCCGCTTCTGTCCGAGATCCCTATTCTAGGCCCTATCTTTTTTGAGAACGGGCTTATCGTCTATCTGATGCTCCTCTTGACAGTGCTTGTGCACATCCTGCTTTTCTACACTTCGTGGGGCTTGCGCGTTCGAGCCGTAGGGGAGCACCCCAGAGCTGCGGATACGTTGGGCATCAATGTTTATCTGGTACGCTATGTGAGCGTTATTTTGGGTGGAATGATTGCCGGCATTGGCGGAGCGTATTTCACCATCGGCTCAGTGGGCCGTTTTGATGAGATCATGACCGCAGGCAAGGGGTTTATCGGCCTAGCAGCGATGATCTTTGGCAAGTGGGCACCTTTTGGTGCCTTTGCCTCTTCCATCCTTTTCGGCTTTGCGGACTCCCTGCAGATCAAACTGCAAATCCTGCGCGTGCCCATCCCGTCCGAGTTCTTGCTCATGGCGCCGTATATCGTAACCATGATCGTACTGACCGGGGTTGTGGGCAGGGCAGAGCCTCCTGCTGCGGATGGGCAGCCATACGAAAAGTAGGCATGTGTAACGCTGTTAAGCCTGCTGTGCCTGCTTGCAGCGCTACCGTGTAGCTCCAGCAGACTGGGCTGCTGTCTCCCTCTGTC
>JBMFPM010000500.1:0-1257 GCA_049969135.1 Anaerolineae bacterium | reverse complement strand
GCTAAGCCAAAGCGATCGGCTCCCTCAACCAGCATCACGGTAGCATTGGGTACATCAATCCCAACCTCAACTACTGGAGTCGTAACCAAGATGTCGTATTCTCCGTTGCGAAAGCGCGCCATCACTGCTTCCTTATCCGCGCTCTTCATCCGGCCATGTAACAAAGCCAGCCGCAAGTCAGGAAATACCTCATCTCGCAAGCGCTCGTATTCATTGACCGCAGCTTTCGCTTCAATTTTCTCTGATTCCTCAATCAATGGGCAAATAATGAACGCCTGCCGGCCTTTCTCTATTTGTGCGCGCAAAAAGGCATATGCCCGCTCTCGCTCCCGTGGTGCGAGCCAGCGGGTGATGATTTTCTGACGGTGAGGAGGGAGTTCATCAATCACACTGAGATCTAAATCACCATAGATAGTCAAAGCGAGAGTGCGTGGGATGGGCGTCGCGCTCATTACCAGCATATGCGGGTTGTATCCTTTCTGGCGCAAAGCGGCCCGCTGTGTAACGCCAAAGCGATGTTGTTCATCTACTATCGCCAACCCCAAGCCCTTGAAGTTGACCCCTTCTTGGATCAACGCATGGGTACCTACAATGATGTCCAATTCGCCGTTCGCAATTTGACGCCGCCGTTCCTCTTTTTCCGCCGGACTCAAACTGCCTATCAGCAAACCAACACGTGCCTGAGCCATGACGCGAGCTGCTGTCGCCACATGCCCTTGGAGCGCGTTTGCTGCATTTTGCAGCAAAGTGGTCAAGGTTTTGTAATGCTGCTCGGCAAGGATTTCGGTCGGAGCCATCAGCACGGCTTGCATGCCATTTGCCACTGTTACTAGCATAGCTCCGAGAGCCACAACTGTCTTCCCTGAGCCGACATCGCCTTGCAACAGACGGCTCATAGGATGGGGGCGTTGCAAATCCTCCATGATCTCACGCAGAGCACGTTGCTGCGCAGCAGTCAACTGGAATGGCAATGCATTCATGAAAGCGTTCAGCATGGCTTGGTCTACAACCATGGACCGGCCTGGTTGCTTCTGCCAGGCGATGCGTTGCCCCATGACCCCCAATTGAATCAGGAGAAACTCCTCAAAGCAGAGACGCTGACGGGCACGGGCAAGAGTGTCCCAACTATCGGGAAAATGAATTTGCTGAATCGCTGTCACTATGTCTACTAGGTTATAGCTTTGACGCAATGCTTGAGGCAGGCAATCCACAAGTTGCGGAGCCCATTCCTCGACGGCTGACTTGGTCAGGGAGCGC
>JBMFPM010000499.1:0-1275 GCA_049969135.1 Anaerolineae bacterium | reverse complement strand
TGGGGATAGCGGGGTCTAGGCAGGAGAGCTCGCCGTTGTGATCAAGATGGGCATGGGAGACAAAGACAGCATCTATGGGCAAGGCATCCTCTCGGTGCAAGCTGCGGTAAAGCGGTGCTCCACGAAAGCGCTGCCACATACCAGGAGGTGCAAGCTCAACTTGATAAGCACCTTCCAAGGGTGGGATCAAGCCTAGCGCCAATAGGTCTAACAAACCACGCGCTGCCCTTGGGCGCAGATACTCATTGAAGAAATCCTGCCGTAGGCCAAAAGCAGTGCCGAAATCCAACAGCACACGCGTATCACCATCTTCCAGCAGGATCTTGTTGCCGCCAATGGCTGCCACACCTCCGTAGCAGGTAATGGATGTTCCCACTTTGCGGCTCCTTTATAATGCACATCAACCGGGGAAATCAGCCAATCGTCTCAATCCGCCAGGCACATCATCTCCCAGGTGAAAACGGATCACTCGCCGCCCTGCCTCAAGCAGTGCTTGGTAATCGCCCAGTGCCTGGGCTGCCTTCAACACCCCAAATGTGATCGATGAACTAGATAGGCCCGCTTCGTCAGGGATAGGCATATCCTGGGCATCATTTGCAGTGAACTGGATAAAAAAGCCATTCCCGGCATCGCCTTTGTGCAGTTGACCCGTCGAATGCAGAAAGCGCGGCCCATATCCAACTGTAACCGCCAGCTTCAATCGGTCGCGCAAGCGCATGCGCAATGTCTGTAGCGCGCTTTCCGTCGCAGTTGTCTGCGGAACGTAAGCTTGCAGTGCTACATAGTCACCCGGTTGTGCGTGGGCTAAGAATCCAAGTAGAGTGGCTGCATCAAGCGGAGCAGATGTTGCGCGTGGCAATGCGCCTGTCTGGACATACGCTTGCACCATTTCGCGCGCACGCTGCTTGGCGCCCTCTACATTGGGCTGGTCAAATGGGTTAATGCCTAGATGATAGCCTGCTACTGCTGTAGCCATCTCCCACAGGAACATCTGTTTCCCCAAATCATAAGGATCGCGCACAGAAAGCCGTACTACCGGATGCCCAGCCGCTTCCAATGCAGTCAAACCCGTATCATATGCTCTGTCTCCATTCAATAGCAGGGCAACGAACAACCGATCATGCCCATAAACATCGGGCGGGCCAAGCGGTTCCCCCACTACCGGTAGGATTCCCCGTCCATCCTTGCCTGTGCTCTCCGCTATCAACTGTTCGAGCCAATTTCCTAAGCTGGCAATCGGTGGAGAGAGGAGCAAGGTCAGCTTGTCCCGCCCTC
>JBMFPM010000498.1:0-1290 GCA_049969135.1 Anaerolineae bacterium | reverse complement strand
GGGCTGGCGATGGCGGGGAGCAGGAAAGGAGCCCCAATATCTTGGTCTACGGCGTTGAGCCGCGCAGTCAAAATAATCCCGCCTAACGCAGCCAACAAACCACTAAGCATATAGGTGTAAATCAAAATGCGATCCACCCGCAAACCCGAGGCTTTCGCGGCATAGGGATTTGCCCCTACGGCATAAATGCTCTTGCCCAATGTGGTGTACTTCAAAAAGAGATAAACCACTAGTGCTACGGCGACCATGATCCATATCGGCACAGGAATACCCAACAAGATGCCACGTCCGATATAGCGGAAGGCATTAGGGAAGCCAAAGTAGGGGAAAGCACCCATGATGGCAAAAGCAAGCCCTCGACCCACCCAGAGCATACCATACGTAGCAATGGCAGAGGGCAATTTGACTTTGGCAACCAGAATGCCACTGACTAGGCCACAGAGCAACCCGGAGCCCAACGCAGATACAATCGCCATTGTCCAATGCAGTTTGGTCTGGGTGAGCACGTAACCTGCGATGATGCTAGCCAGGGTTACGACGGAGCCCATGGAAAGGTCTATGCCCCCCGTTAGCAGCACGATCGTCATGCCCGCCGAAATGATGATCTGAGGCGAAGCCTGGCGCAGGATATTAATAAGGTTGCTGATTTTCAAAAAGTTCGGGTTGAGCACAGCCACCACCATGCTCAAAAGCACCAGTGCTAGCACCCGTGAGAACCTGAGCAAAAAAGATTTCAACGACATCTTCCGCTATCTCCTTCGTGGTCTTGCACTATTTCTGTGCCCCGCCTTCAACCAGGACAGACAAGACGATGGCGCCGATAAGCACTGGGCCAATAATGGCAAGTTGTATGTAGGTAGGTATACCCATGACATTCAATCCATTTCTTAGGATCAGGATAAACAGCACGCCAATCACGGTTCCAATGGCTGTGCCGCGCCCTGCCGCGAAACTCCCGCCCAGAACAACGGCAGAAAAAGCTTCGAATTCCATGCCTAAGCCAACTGTTGGCTGAGCACACATGTTGCGTGCCGTGATCACAATAGCTGCCAGACCTGCCATGAGGCCAGCATAGACGTATACCAGAGTCTTGTACCACCAGGCCGGCTTGCCAGTGAGCACAAGCGCCTGTTCATTGCCCCCTAAGGCATAGACGTAGACGCCAAAAGGCGTAAAATTCAGTAAGGTGAACGAGCATAGAAAAGCCAAGAGGGACAACCACATCGGAACCGGCAAGTTCAGAAAAGTGCCATTGCCCAGGTAACCCACAGATGGAGGCAAGCCCCAAAT
>JBMFPM010000497.1:0-1297 GCA_049969135.1 Anaerolineae bacterium | reverse complement strand
TCATCACTGGCGATGATGACCGCTGGGTACCCACTGCCCAGAGTGTGCGTCTTGCTGCCGAATTGCCCAATGCTGAGTTAGCAGTCATCCCTGATTGCGGTCATCTGGTGCAAGAGGAATGCCCAGAAGCATTTCTGCAAGCAGTGGTAACTTTCTTGGATAGAATACACTGAGGATTGCAAACATTGCTTGGAGAAGACGAGTCATGCAGACTCAACCTGGGTTGGTCATTCTCTTTAGCTCTGGGGAAACCTCGGCGAGTGGGCGGCGTGTGTATGACTGGCTGTTTCGTCGCCTATCTCCACCTATTCGCGTTGCTGTGCTGGAGACCCCGGCTGGTTTTCAGCCGAACTCTGCGCTGGTAGCCCAAAAGGTCGCAGATTTTCTGCGCCATCGTTTGCAGAACTATCGGCCCCAGGTTATGGTTATTCCCGCTCGTAAGCGTGATACGCCCTTTAGCCCAGATGACCCTCAGATCGTAGCTCCTCTCTTGCACAGCAATGTTATCTTCCTTGGACCAGGCAGCCCTACTTATGCGGTTCGCCAGTTGAAGGATAGTTTGGCCTGGTATACCTTGCTCGCTCGCCACAGGCTTGGTGCAACGATCGTCTTTGCGAGCGCCGCTACCATCGCAGCAAGTGTCTATGCCTTGCCGGTTTATGAAATCTATAAGGTAGGAGCGGATCTGTATTGGCATCCCGGGCTAGATTTTTTCGGACCATTTGGGCTGCGGTTGGTCTTTGTCTCGCACTGGGACAACAAGGAAGGTGGGGCAGAGTTGGATACGAGCCGTGCTTTTGTGGGACAAGTTCGTTTTGAACAACTGCGCGCATTGCTTCCCACAGGGGTGAAAGTGATAGGCATTGACGAGCATACTGCGCTGATCCTCGATCTGAACGCTCAGATATGTCAGGTGAAGGGCTGCGGGGGAGTCACCGTATGCGAAGGGCACCAGGAGCAACATTTTCGCGATGGGCAAACCTTTGATCTGGGTGTACTTGGTGCTTTTCACCTGCCGGCGCCCTGGGATGGTATTCCGCGCGAGGTATGGGAACGTGTACAGTCTGCCCTGAGCGCAGAGCAAGAGAGGAAAGTTGATCAACCGCCTCCAGAAGTACTGGCTTTGCTACATGAACGGGAAGTGGCACGACATCAACGCGATTGGGCTACTGCCGACGCACTGCGGGAACACATTGCTGCAATGGGTTGGGAAGTGCGGGATACTCCGACGGGCCCAGAATTAGTGCCTCTTAGGCACTCTGATTAGGTTTGGCCTCCTTGGGACAATATATATTCC
>JBMFPM010000496.1:0-1300 GCA_049969135.1 Anaerolineae bacterium | reverse complement strand
CTTCCTCACCAACAAAGCGCAGTGCTGGCCCAAAGGCAATCAACTTGGCTCCAGTCTGTTTCCGCAGAGTTCGAATAAAGGCGAGATCATTATCCAGGCTGGCGTACGCAACAAATATACCAATCGCATCTGCCTGTGAGATATCCGCAGTCATTTCTTCCACCACGGCATCAAAAGCCCGAACCTCATATCCCACATCCCGTAAGGTAGCTGCTACCATAGCCAGTGTCTGAGGGGGATAAAAGAAGGCTTCCGACGATGGATAGACAACCCCCATGCCCGCTGCACCCTCACGGTTGGCCAGTGTGCCTGGAGCACTCGGCGGATTGATTAGGTTCACTCTATTGTAGGAGATGACTGCACCCCTTGCCCCGGTCAATAAAGCACCTCATAGACAATAGTTTTGCCCCTGGGATCATGGGCAGTGTACACATGCCGCAGTCCAGGTGGAGGGGCATCTTCATTCAACAAGAGACGAAGTTGAGGGCGGATAACGGTGATTTCCCGCTCGTCAACAACCAGGTAATTCGCGCCTCGCTTGCGCACATAAGCAATGAAACGCGAGTAGTCCTCATGCGGCGTAGCAGCCCAACGTCGCTCTGCGTAGAAAGGCACCTCAGTATCTCGAGACATGATCAGCGCATCAGGTGCAGAGTTGGCCTTTAGCCAAAGCCCGGCCTCACGACGGCTGGGATTCATACCAGCCAATCCATCGCGCACAACGAGGGGCTGCAAGGCGAGAAAATAGAGCACCACTAGGGCACAGGCAAATACCGTAAATCCCATGGCTATCCCCGATGAGGGTGTAACATTAGGACGCCAAGTCGTCCAGGTACGCTGTAGCCAATCCGACAAGGCATCCATCCCCTTTGCTAGCCATAATAGGAGGACTGGCAACATCGGCGCAAAGTAGCGTAACTCGATATGGAAGGGCAAGAAAATGAATACGGGCAGTATAATGGCAAAAAGGAACGCCTCTTTCAGCGCTCTTTCCTTGTTCCATGCCTGGCCAAACCAACCCACACTGAGGATGATTAGGAAATAAAAGGGGAAAACCCGTCTAGCGAATAGAACCTGCTCTAAAGTATTGACATTCCTCCATACTCTGCGCACAAAACCTCGTGGATCCGCTTTAATCGCATCCCAGACGCTGTATTGGAAACGATCTGCCGAAAACCAAATGATCTCTTCGCCAGCTTTATCCAAGTGAGATAGCGCCTGGTCATAGAGCCCAGGATCATGCTCTACCGCCCCCTGCCCTGCTACATAGGTAACACCCAACTTGCCGCTAACCATGAGG
>JBMFPM010000495.1:0-1323 GCA_049969135.1 Anaerolineae bacterium | reverse complement strand
TACCTACTACCCCGTACGTTTGCAGTGGTGGCTGCGGGAAGCTCCAGCGGTATGCCGGGAAGCGTCACGTTTTGTCGCTATCAAGGACTGGATACTGCACCGTTTGACTGGCGTTTGGGCTACTGACCTGAGCCTGGCTTCGACCACAGGCCTGCTGAACCTTGAACAACTCAATTGGGATGCGGAAGCGCTGCGCTTAACAGGGGTGACATGCGATCAGTTGCCATCCCTTGTTCCTCCCACGGCAGTGGTTGGGGAACTGACGCAGAGGGCGGCGGATGAGACGGGTTTGCCGCGAGGCTTGCCTGTAATCGCAGGGGCATGCGATGGAGGCTTGGCCAATGTAGGCGCTGGCGCAGTATCCCCTGGACAGGTGGTGATTTCCATCGGCACCAGCGGGGCTATCCGCAAAATCGTTGCACACCCTCAATTTGACACTGCCGAGCGCACTTGGTGTTATTTTCTTGCGGAAGGGCGTTGGTTTGCCGGCGGGTCCATCAACAACGGTGGGTTGGCATTACAGTGGATACGGGAGAGATTCTATCCTGATCTCTCTGAGGAATGGGGATACAAGCAACTGTTGGAAGATGCGACAGCCGTGCCTATCGGTGCTGGCGGCATTCTGTTGCTGCCCTATTTCAGCGGTGAACGCAATCCACACTGGAATCCAACGCTGCGGGCGGTAATCTATGGCTTGAACCTGGAGCATACCCGTGCCCATGTGGCACGCGCTACGCTCGAGGGGGTCGCTTTTTGTTTGGCAGATGTCTGGGAAACTCTCGCAGAGGAGGGCTTACTAAAGGAACCAGCGCGGCTCACTGGGGCCATCGTCCGCTCTCCCGCATGGGTACAAATCCTAGCAGATGTGTTAGGCATTCCCATTACCCCCGTAGAAGCAGCCGATGCTTCCGCACTGGGCGCAGCGATGCTGGGGCATTGGGCTTGGGGAAATATCAAGACCCTTGGGATTCCTGGAACCCCAAGGGTCTCGGTTGTCTTCGCTCCAGATCCAGAAAGGCACGCTTTTTACGCCTCGCGGCATCGAGCCTTTCAGACATTGTACCGGCTGATATCACAAGCCGCTGTGAGTGAATGAAGATGCTATCTCCCTTCCAGGGAGATAAAATCAGGAGTTCATCAACCATCGCCTTCGACAAAAGTCATGCCCTCGATTTGCCCGACGGCAGCAATGATGGCTTTGCGCAAGCGCATCTCCACGGGTGATTGCTCTGCTGCCTCGCTAATGGGCAAGTCTTTGGTCAGTTCTTCCAGTATTTGCCATAAGGGTACGGTGCCACGATCCGCCTTGGGCTGCTGGGGCTC
>JBMFPM010000494.1:0-1326 GCA_049969135.1 Anaerolineae bacterium | reverse complement strand
TTTCGTGGTGAGGGAGAGGGGACATTTTTGGGATTCAGTCCCCAGCAAAACATTGCTCACTGCCATTGTTTTTGACACAGTTCTTGGCACCGCAATCGCCACCTTTGGCATTCCCGGGTTGCATCCATTGCCACTAACCATAACTTTGAGCGTACTCGTCTATACCCTGGTATTCTCTCTGGTGGTCAACGATTTTATCAAGTATCTTGTTATTAAGAAAGCGGGGATTCGTTGGTAATGGTGTTGCTGGGGGTACGAACTTTCAATGGGTGGTGGGTAAGGCGCGCGTCGTTGATTTGACACGTTCGCTGTGTTCGAGTATAATTGCCCTTCGTTGCAACCGGATACAAGAAAGGTGGTGTAAAAATGTCCAATTTGTTACAGAATTTGCCAGGAGCTACTCCCAATCCCAATATCCCTCCCTTGCGTTCGGGGGACACTGTCCGCGTACATAACCGCATCGTGGAAGGCGATCGTGAGCGTATCCAGGTTTTCCAGGGCGTTGTGATGCGCCTCAGCGGCAGCGGTGCCAATGCCCGTTTTACCGTGCGTCGCATTGCGGCTCATGGCGTTGGTGTAGAAAGGACTTTCTTCCTGGCTTCACCCCGGCTGGAGAAGGTAGAAGTACTGCGGCACGCTCACGTGCGTAGGAAACAGCTCTATTATCTCCGTGGCCGCAGTGGTAAGTCAGCACGCCTGCGCGATAAGCGCTATGTGAAAGAACTTGCCGTTGAAGAAGGACAGGCATCAGAGGGTGAGGTACAGGAATAGGCTCATTGAAGCCGCACCGTCTGAAAAATGGCCAAGGCGTAGGTAGTATCACCTGCGCCTTGTCTTTTGTCTAGTGGGGGTGCTTTGGGTTGGCTTGATCTGGCACGAGAACAAGAGCTGTGGGAAGCGGGCTATCGCTGGGTTGCTGGCTTGGATGAAGTGGGGCGCGGAGCACTGGCTGGCCCTGTAGTAGCTGCGGCAGTGGTCCTGCCGCCTTGCCGCAATGACCTCTGTTCGATACTATCTCAGGTACGGGATTCCAAGATGCTGACCCCGCGCCAGCGTGCAACCCTGTTTCCTATTATCTGTGCGACCTCCTTGGGCATTGGACTCGGGATCGCTTCGGCGCGATTCATTGACCGGTGGGGTATTGCGCCAGCGGTCAAGCGAGCCATGGTGATGGCAGTGCGCAATTTGCCGCTTGTCCCCGATTATCTGCTGATAGACGCGGTGCGCCTACCAGAGGCCAGCATCGCACAGGAAAGCCTCATCAAAGGCGATACACGCGTCTTGTCCATAGCGGCAGCTTCCATCGTTGCCAAGGTATTCCGTGAC
>JBMFPM010000493.1:0-1340 GCA_049969135.1 Anaerolineae bacterium | reverse complement strand
GACTTCTCCGGTCCAGTGATCTTTGAATTGACCATCGAGGAAGCTACGGCTTCCTTGGAGGTGATACGCAAGTTACGCCCCGCATTCCTGGAGTAAGAAAAAAGAGCTTTGGGGCTTTCCCCAAAGCTCTTTTTCTTTTAGTCAGGCACAATACGGGTTCCGGTTTGGCCGAGCAGTGCTCTTTCAATATTCTCTGGGTTGGTGATCAGGGCTTCTTTTCCTCCTCGCTCTAAGAACCAGATGCTGGCTTGGATCTTGGGCCCCATGCTGCCTTTGTGGAAATGCCCCTCTGCCAAGTATTTCTTGGCTTCTGAAAGGGTCATGCGGTCCAGCCACACTTGATTGGGCTTGCCGTAATTCAAGGCTACCTTTTCTACCGCGGTCGAGATAAGTAGCAGATCGGCATTGATGCTGTTGGCTAGCAAGCTGCTGGCATAGTCCTTGTCAATAACCGCTTCCGAACCCACGAGGTTGCCTTCCTCGTCTTCGATCACTGGGATGCCACCACCCCCCACGGCGATCACTGTGAACCCATGGTCTAGAAGTGTCTTGATGGCATCGCGCTCGATGATGCGTTGTGGTATAGGAGAAGGAACCACACGCCGCCACCCTCGGCCTGCGTCTTCAACAACAGCCCATCCATCTTCATCCCGATGCTTGAGTGCCTTTTCTCTATCCATAAAGGAGCCAATGGGTTTGGAGGGGTTTTGATATGCCGGGTCATTCTTGTCCACCAATACCTGGGTGACCACTGTGGCTGCTTGCTTTATCATACCTCGCCTGCGGAATTCGTTGTATAACGCTTTCTGGATCATGTAACCGATCGCGCCTTGTGTATCCGCTCCACAGGAATCAAGGGGCACCGTGTGCAGTTCGTGGGCAGCCAGCTCTGAACGGCGCAGGATGAAACCAACCTGGGGGCCATTTCCGTGCGTGATCACGACATCCCAGCCTTGAGCAATCATGCCAGCAATGTGCGTGCAGGTCTCCACCACTGCCGCATATTGGTCAGGGACCGTTTGATGATCCTTATCCTTGATGAGTGAGTTGCCTCCGATGGCAACGACGGCAATCTTTGCCATTATAACCCTCCCATTGTCAAGGCCATAATCGCTTTTTGAACGTGAAGACGGTTCTCTGCGACATCATAGATACAAGAGCGTGGCCCCGAAGCTACCTCGTCGGTTACCTCATGACCCCGGTCAATAGGCATAGGATGCGCAAAGATAGCATTGTCAGTGAGTTTCATCTTCTCGGCGTCGCAAATCCACTGTGGATACTGCAAAGCTTTTTCAATTTCCTGCTTCTTCAGGAATTCGCCGTTCTGATAGGCTTGCGGG
>JBMFPM010000492.1:0-1344 GCA_049969135.1 Anaerolineae bacterium | reverse complement strand
CTTATATTGTACCCGCATTTGGATGCGCCTGAAAATACGCTCTATATTATGGGGTCTGGCACCATTTCTCCTGCAACATTTGGAGAAAGCCTTCCTTCTTCATCCGCGCCAGCTCATTGGCAATGCGGCTCCACAAATAACCGCTATCTGGGCGCATGGCCATGACATACTGCTCATCGCTGAGGAACTTTTTCAAGTACCGTATGCCCCGGGGATCATGGATAAAGCGGTAGACCGAGATGCTGTCCGCGATGGCGGCGTCCACTTCCCCGGCATGCAGCGCCTGCAGTGCCTCCTGTGCGCTGGGAAAAGGCACGATCTGCAAAGGGATGCGCCCCTGCTCCTGGATGCGCCGTGCCTCGAGATGCGCGGCGCTGCCCAATTCCACGCCCACCCTTTTGCCTGCCAGGCTGTTCACGCCCCCGATGCGCCTATCTCCTTCCCGCACTGCCAGCAACAAGCCGGCATTAAAGTAGGAAGGCGAGTACAGGACATCTTCGGTCAATGTTTCATCGTAGGGCAAGGCGGAAATCAGCAAATCGCATTTGCCCGTCAGCAAGGCATCATACAAGCCATCGAAGTGAATATTGATGAACTCGGCATGCACTCCCCATCGTCGTGCCAGCTCCTCAGCCAAATCCACATCATAGCCGTAGAAATGACCCGCTTCATCCTGCACCTCAAAGGGCGGGTAGGTCGCGTCCATGCCCACGCGCACCACGCCGCTTTTTTGAATTTGCTCCCAGGTGGGGTCGGTGCTCCCGCCAAACCAGGAGCGAATCTCGAGCACAGCCAGCGCCCAACAACCCAAAGCCAATATGAGCCAGAGCCACCGCAACCAAGCGCCTCGTGTCCTCACCTTTCTCTCCTGCTCAGCCTGCGATTGTCCACCTGCTCTCCCCACTGTTTGCATCTTGCCTTGTTTTCGCTGTGATCCACTGCCCGTTTGTTATCCTATTGCGCACATCCCACTTGTGTTTCGCTGGCGCAGACCACCGTCCGCATGAAAGCTACGGCCCAATTGCTGCTTCCCGCTATTCATTCCGTGCCCAAAAGCCCTGTCCTCGCATAATCCTGCACTTCGCTGTAGATCAGCTTGGGCGTGAAGGCAGGGGTAACGAAGGTGAACCCATCCTGAAAGTTGCGCGCTGGGCGCGGATAGCGAAAAGCCCACATCGCGACCATTTGGCACCAAGGCCATTCCTGCCTCGCTTTCTCGTAAGCGCGCAGCGTGTATGCGATGCGCAGCCCTGGCGGAACTGCCTTTGCCCAGCGCGGATGATCGTTCCACCCTGCCTCTGTGATAAAGCAAGGCAGATCGCCATCGCCGTTGCGCACCATGAT
>JBMFPM010000491.1:0-1351 GCA_049969135.1 Anaerolineae bacterium | reverse complement strand
CCATTGCCCAACCGTGTTCAGTAAGGCTGGTGGAAGTAGGCGGAGTTCTACATATACTACAGCGGCAGACGTTCGCCTGCTGGATGGAGCATGCTCTGCACCTCAGGTGCCCAGAGGCGCTCCACCGCTGTCTTGCCCATTCCCAAGGCCCGTAGTTCCTCCGCAATCGGATGATTGCCCAGCGTGTACGACGCGCCTCCTCTGAACCTGGCAATGCCGAACTGCCCTTGGGTCTGAATCCGCGTCCTCAGGAGTCGGCCATCTTTGATTGTGTAGCTGTAGAAGTCCATCGATCTGGCCCCGGTAGCCAACTTGGCTACCTCCAGGGTCACAATGTCTTTCCCGTCGGCCCGAAGTCGGCAGCGGCGCCTTTCACCCGTGTCCTCGAAGCTGATTTCGGCGACGATCTTGGGGTAGCCCCAGATTTCAACCCCGAAATCATAGGCTGCTTGGGTCGTCACAGGCAAATGGTGCACATAGAGGCCAAAGCGCCTGAACCAGTGCGGGAAAAGCATGGGCAATCCTGGGATGTTTACCGTTGGCTCATAGAGGACAGGCACCATGATCCCGAACTCATTGTACGGTGCTACGTCAGCAATACGACGGTACTCCATGGCTACCATGGAGATTATAGCCGTTCCTGGCACAAGTTGGGCCGGCCTGAGCTTGTCTGTGGGAAGCAGATTCCGTACGGCGGCAACGGAGGCGGGGAAATGGGCCATGATGGCGGACCATTCATAGTACCGAACGGGGAGCCCAATGCGAACGCCTGTAGAAAGCATTACTTGTTCAATCGTAACCCCAGCAAAGAATGTCTCCTCCATGGATACACCTCTTTCGTAGTTGTAGCCTGCCGCCATTGCGGCCAGCGCACAAAAGGTTTGTATTATCTCGTCGCGGGCTGCTCCTGCCTGGGCATGAGGAGCAAGAACAACAGGAAGAATAGCCCTGTCAGAAGACCGGAGAGCCAGATGAAGGCACTGGTTATCTTGCCAGCCAGCCCAAGGAAGAGAATTACCAACGTGATCAAGCCATTGTCCGCAAGCCCGGCCTTGACAATCGCCACATTGCGCACCGGGTCTCGGTATGCAAACCAATAGGCAACCCCAAAAGCCGTGCAAGCCCCGCCGAAGAGCCTGAGATAGATCGGGTCTTCAGGAATGGGAATTCTCAGAGTGGCGAGGAGAGATAAAGGCCCTAAGAGGGCGGGCAACCCCCACGCAAAAAGGGTGAGGAGGACTTTTACGAAGAGGACGCGGCGTAGCCAAAGCAGTTTAAGGTCAGCGGTCATCGGATCTACTCCTTTCTGCCCGATATCGGCAATACTTTATGGACGGGCTAACGGTCGGGT
>JBMFPM010000490.1:0-1355 GCA_049969135.1 Anaerolineae bacterium | reverse complement strand
GCGCAGTGTGCCGGAGCCAGCGGTGCAGGGAGGAAGTGAACTGCGCGTGAACCCCTTCCGCGCTGCGTTCCAACGCCTGGGCAATACCTTTCGCGATATCCGCCGTTACAAGGAATTGACCAAGTTCATCGTTGCTTTCTGGCTGTACAACGATGGCATTGGTACGATTATCAAGATGGCGACAATCTACGGCACAGAGATCGGCATTGGACAGACGAGTTTGATTGGCGCGCTCTTGCTGACGCAATTTGTCGGCATCCCCTTCTCGCTGCTCTTCGGCAAGCTGCCCAGGTTCATCGGCACCAAGCGATCCATCTACCTGGCGCTCGGAGTATATACATTGATTTCCATTGCGGGCTATTTCATGACCAGCGCCTGGCATTTCTGGGTGCTGGCGGGCATGGTAGGGCTAGTGCAAGGTGGTAGCCAGGCGTTGAGCCGCTCGCTGTTCGGAGTGATGGTGCCCAAGGCGAAGAGTGCGGAGTTCTACGGCTTTTACGACGTGAGCAGCAAGTTCGCGGGGATTGTGGGCCCAGCGGTGTTCGCGCTGGTTGGGCAACTGACCGGCACCAGCCGCCTGAGCATCATTTCACTGATTATCTTCTTTGTGGTGGGCGGTTTGTTGCTGACCCTGGTGGATGAGCAGGAAGGCATCCGCGTGGCGCGCGAGGCGGATGCAATGGCAACTGCGTCACCTTGAACCTTGTCCGGATGAAGCGAAGTGTATGGTTCAGAATGGCAAACGGGAGGGTTTCGATAGCGCTAGCTAGCACAGCATATTCATTAACAGTCAATAGTCAATAGCTTTGTGGTTCTATGGAGTAATCACTTTATTTACAAGATTAGGATATATCGCGCGAAAGTCTTTTTCGTTCAGTGTTACAACATGGTCAACATCTACTTTGAGTGCAGTGTATAGGATAAGAGCATCATAAGTCATGCCACCGGTGATGCCTGCTTCAGAGAGATGGTCTATGATCGCAGTATAGTCCTTATCGGATAGATTTGGCATGTATCGAGGACATTGTGGTGAATTAACTGTTGCGCAATAGCGGGTGGAATTGGTGGTTGGACTGGTAGGGTGGTAAGAATCGCGTAAAGTTCAGCAATAGAGTGAGCAGCAACTATGCCAACAGCTGTTCCCTTTTTCACACGTTGCAGCCAGGATAAAGCTCGTTCGTGCATAGGATGTGCTTCGACCATTGCTGCTATCAGTGCTGAAGTGTCGAATAGCACTCTCATAGGCCTGCCCGTTGTACCAAGGTAAAAAGCCTCCGACGGTGCTCTTGTTGGGTAATATTGCTCAAATTAGCGCTCGGTTCGACCTGGACAACCAACACACCCTGTTTCTCAAT
>JBMFPM010000489.1:0-1375 GCA_049969135.1 Anaerolineae bacterium | reverse complement strand
ATGTGATTGTGGTTACCGGTGACCACTCTACGCCCTCCCTGCTGCGCGCGCACAGTTGGCACCCTGTGCCGACCATGTTGTATTCGCGCTATTGCCGCTGCGATGAGGCTCGTGCATACAACGAGCGTGCCTGTGCACACGGAGCATTAGGCAATATACGGGCGGTGGATTTAATGCCGCTCGCCCTGGCCAATGCATTGCGTCTGACCAAGTTCGGCGCCTGACGCCCACGTGCCCTTGCCTGGAGCCCGTGCTATCCATGGCGAGAGTACGCAATCCATCCAAGAGGGTCACATTGGCAATGCCTGAATCCCGCCACCTGCCCGTTGGTAAACTGAACCTAGAATTGTTGGCACAGTTGCTTCGCTTCCAGGGATGGCCTGACGACCGGGTTGTACTTGGCCCAAAGATTGGCGAAGACGCGGCTGTGATTGATTTTGGCGACCGTTACCTGGTAGCCAAGACCGACCCAATTACTTTTGCTACGGAAGAAATTGGCTGGTACTTGGTGCAGGTCAATGCCAATGACCTAGCTACGACAGGGGCCATACCCCGCTGGCTTCTGGTGACCTTGCTCCTGCCGGAAAACAAGACCACGCCTGAGCTGGCACAGCGTATCCTGGCACAAATTGATGCTGCCTGTAAAGAACTGCATATTGCCATAGTGGGTGGGCACACGGAGGTTACCTATGGCCTTGACCGTCCCATTGCTGTCGGCCATATGCTCGGAGAAGTAGCCAAAGATAAGCTGATTACCACCGCTGGAGCGCGCGTGGGCGATGACTTGGTGCTGGTCAAGGGGATTGCCATAGAGGGTACTTCCATCATTGCACGGGAAAAAAGCCAAGAGCTACACCAGCGAGGCTATGCCCCTGATTTGATCCAGCGTGCCCAAAACTACCTTTATCATCCTGGCATTAGCGTTGTACGCGAGGCCAAGCTTGCTGTGGAATCCGCTGTTATCCATGCCATGCATGACCCCACAGAGGGTGGCTTGGCTACCGGTTTGCACGAATTGGCTCAAGCAGCTCACGTGGGTATCTGGGTGGATGAAGAAACAATTCCGATTTGGCCAGAGTGTGCAACACTATGCGATGCATTTGGCTTGAACCCTTTGGGTACTATCGCCTCAGGCGCTCTGCTTATTGCCCTCCCACCCCAACAAACTCCCGCCCTGCTTTCTGCGTATGAGAAGGCGCATGTTCTCTGTGCCGTTATCGGACGCGTTACCCCTGCGGAAGAAGGACTGAAACTGAAAAGCAGGGCAGTCATTACAGACCTGCCCCGCTTTGACCAGGATGAAATCACCAAACTTTTCTAGGACATATTCTTACAACGAATTTGTAGCAAACGCCTCAAAACTTATAGCCCCGGT
>JBMFPM010000488.1:0-1375 GCA_049969135.1 Anaerolineae bacterium | reverse complement strand
GGATCATGACGATGTTGATCGCCAACAGGATGCCGCCGCCCAGGTAGCCCATGGCGTAGCCCTTGCTCGAAACATAGTCTATGTCTTCCGGACGAGCAATATGGGGCAGCAAAGAGTCATAGAACACGATAGAACCGCTAAACCCCAACTCGCCCAGGATGTACAGCACTGAAGCCAGCAGCCAGTCTCCCTTACTCACCAACACCAAGAGCGAAGTAAAGAAGATGCCGAATAAAGCGAATATTGCCAGAAAGCGCTTCTTGGCGCCCAGGTAATCAGCAACCGCTCCTAGAACAGGAGCCAAGACAGCGCCAATCAACAGCGCAATCGAGGAAGTATACCCCCAATACACCGTAGCCAGATTGCCCGGCAAATCCGCGCCCGCCACCGCACCGTAGAAAGTGGGCAATACCGCCGCCATGATCGTCGTAGCAAAAGCCGAGTTTGCCCAGTCATACATGCACCAGGCATTGATGATCCGCTGGTACGCCTTGTCCTGCATGGACACGCCTCCTTTCTGTCTCAGAGAAATTTCGACCCCCGAAGCCCATTCCCCACAAGGTCTCGGAGATCTCTATCAAGCTAAATCCTGCGCGAAGAAGAACAGATAGGCCGCTAGAATACACACACCTACAACGATAGAACTATCGGCCACATTAAATACTGGCCACTCCTGCAAGGGCCAGAAATTGAGATCAATGAAATCAACCACCTGCCCCCGCCAGAGGCGATCCACCAGATTGCCAAAGGCGCCGCCCAACTGCAGCCCTAGGCTCAGCATCACTAACCAGTGATCCGTGGGAAAACGGCGGTAAAAGAGGAGGATCACGGCAATCACTACCATCGCAACGAGGGTATAAAGCCAGCTCAACTCGGGGAAAAGGCCAAAAGAAGCCCCCTTGTTCGTAACAAGGGTAAAACTCAGGATCGGGCGCAGCCAAGGCACCGGATTCCAAGGCATGCCCGGCAAGAGGTTCTGTTGCACCCAAGATTTGCTGAGCTGGTCGGCGGCCAATACGACAATTGCTACACTGAAGACGAGGATATCCCTGGCTCGCCTGGGGTTCAATACGCGTTCTCCTTCTGCATCGTACTCTTAACGCGAACTCCGTAGCTCTGCACGTGCCTGGCAGGACATGCATAGCGTGGCATAGGGCAATGCTTTCAGCCGCGCCGGGTCTATGGCTTCACCGCATTGCTCACAAATGCCATATGTACCCTTGTCCATTTTCTCCAGCGCCCTCTTGATCAAGTTCAGCGTATGGCGCAGGCGCTGGTAAACGGCCATGTTCTTGGCTTGCTCAAAAACCTCGGTGGCATTGTCCGCCATGTGTGTGCCATAACCCGGGCGCTCGCGTTCATCCATCGCTGTTCC
>JBMFPM010000487.1:0-1402 GCA_049969135.1 Anaerolineae bacterium | reverse complement strand
GCTCTGCCAACATTTTTTGGAAATCTCATGCTGAAATGCCGAAAGATCCGTGCAATAGCTTTGGAGCTGCCAAAATGATGATCGATTGGTTGTCCCCGGAGATAAGTGATTTATGATCAACACGAAAGGAACAAAACTGGTTACTCCGTTTGTCCGCTGTAATGTTGATTCATATCGGAGAGCCAATCATTGCAAGTTCTCTTATGAAATCCACCATGAAAACCAGAGCACATTCTTCTATCAATCTACCTCGATCCCTGTCCCAGGTACAATTTCGCCAACAACCCAATAGCGCTGTTCCTTTTCGTGCAGGAAAGCCTCGACCTCAGCCAATTTCTCCTGTGGCACAGCGATCAAGAGCCCGCCTGAAGTTTCCGGGGTGTAGAATAGCATCAATAGTTCTTCGCTGACTTGGGGAGAAGCTTTGACCCACTGTCCGAAATGGTCCGCGTTGCGCTTGCTGCCTCCTGGGAAGAGCCAGTTTTCCGCGTAATCTCGCGCCCCGGGCAACAGCGGTACCTGTTCAGAATGGATGCGCAGGCAGACGCCGCTGTGCTCCGCCATTTCTTGGGCATGGCCGAGCAGGCTGAAACCGGTGATGTCAGTCATTGCCTTGAGATCGAATTGGGGCACAAGTTGTGCGCCGATGCGGTTCAATTGCAGCATGGAGTTGATTGCCGCCTGCACATGCGCGGCATCGGCCACGTCGCTCTTGGCAGCAGTAGTAACGATGCCTGTCCCGATAGGCTTGGTGAGCAACAAGATGTCACCAGGACGTGCGCCTGCTTTCGTGGTGATGTGCTGCGGATGCACAATGCCCATGACCGAAAGCCCATATTTAGGTTCCGGATCATCCACCGTATGGCCCCCAGCCACAACCCCACCTGCTTCGCGGACTTTATCTGCTCCACCACGCAGGATCTCTGTGATCACAGCAGGCGGTAGGTTGGCTGGAAAGCAAGCGATATTCAAAGCGAGGATGACCTCGCCACCCATCGCATAGACATCGCTCATGGCATTGGCTGCCGCAATGGCTCCATAGGTGTAAGGATCATCTACAATGGGAGTGAAAAAGTCTATCGTTTGGACAATTGCGACTTCGTCGCTGATTTTGTATACTGCTGCGTCATCGCTGACTTCCAATCCGACCAACAGGTTGGGATAGTCAGCGCGGGTGAACATGCCTTGCAGGGGGCGCAGAACCTGCGCCAGGGCCGCAGGCCCACGCTTGGCAGCTCAACCTGCAGCGGCAGTCATGGCTGTCAGGCGTTTGAATTCGCACGATTCAGCCATTCTCATCACCTCCTTCCGGACAACGCCTGTCTATTCTTGTACTCATTCCTTCACCACCACTCTATGAACGCTGTCGTACTCTACTTTTGCTTCGCGCAGTACGGCGCAG
>JBMFPM010000486.1:0-1426 GCA_049969135.1 Anaerolineae bacterium | reverse complement strand
GCTCCCAACCCACTCAACGACCCGAATTGGTGGGCTTCAGTGCGCGGTTCTACCGTTACGCTGTGGACCCAGGTTCCCCAAGGGGGATACTCCATGCAGAACGCCGGTCACGAAATGGGCCATGTCTTTGATAATCGTACTGGGCGGCAAGCGCGTGCGGATCTGGCTGCCGAGCAGATCTCGTATATGGATGCCAATGGGCAAGTCATTTGGGTTGCCGGGGCTGGGCAATTCCTGAACAATGCTGGCTATGCAACCGCTGGGCCTCCATGGCAGCAAAACAACAATCCTGCCCTTGGTGGAAATTCTTCAGGTGAGGAGTTCGCCGATATGTTTCTGGGTTGGGCCTACAATCACTTTGCCAATGATGCTGCCGGTGTAGCGCGGTATAAGTGGATACAAAGCCACATGCCAGGTTGGATAGAGAGGATACGATGATGTGTATTCGCTGTGTCAGGTTCCAGCAGTGGATTGTTGCATTGTTAATTTGGGTATCTTTAGCAGCATGCCAGCCCCCAGCGATAACAGCTAGAACTCCAACAGAACAGGTTGGGCTAACGGTCGTTCCAGCACCGTTTCCAACTTCCCGATTTGCCCCTATGTTTTCTTCAACACCTTTGCTTATCGCCCCTACCATCATGTATACACCTTTATTGCCCACTGCGGCTACCTGCCCTACGCTTACAGATAGTGAGCGCTATGCTTTAGTACGGGAGATGCTCCGGACCAACGGGGGGTGCGAACTGCCTTGTTGGTGGGGCATAATACCAGGCAGTTCTGATTGGAAGAACGTTCGGGAGCGATTTCGTTGCTGGGGTATGGTCGAGGGCGTAGTCCCGATCCAACCTGGTCTCACGGGTGGACTATCGTTTATCATCGAAGATGATTATTACATAAACAACCTGTTCATCGTAGAAAGTGGTAGGGTGCGAGCCATCGAGGTAGTCAGTGGGTGGCTAAGCGATCCTTCCGAAACCTCTCTACTTTTTGCTGCAGACTGGCAGACCTATTCCCTAGCTCAAGTCCTCCAGCGGTACGGACAACCTCAACAGGTATTCCTTTCATTGGGGGGTGGGAGCTTCGGGTTACTATACCATCTGATCCTCCTGTACAGCGATCGGGGGATTGCGGTTTCCTACCAGGGGTTAGCTGACTCTGAGGGAGGAACTATTCGAGCGTGTCCCCGACTCGGGAAAGTATGGCACATCTATCTATGGCTTCAGTCGCCGGAGGACAGAACGCCTCTCCTGAATCGCGTGTTTGCGAACCCGGAAGACCTGGTGTCCTTCCGCACTTTGAAGGAGGTGACGGGAATGGGCATGGAGACCTTCTACGAGACGTTCAAGAACCCGGATAGCGGGGTTTGCCTGGAAGGCCTTCCGCCCTAGCCGTAGGTCTATGTCGCTGAAGCCGGCCGGGAGGGCGC
>JBMFPM010000485.1:0-1429 GCA_049969135.1 Anaerolineae bacterium | reverse complement strand
CGCGGAGCCCACTTCTGGTGGCGTTGGGATCGGGAAATAGCGCTGCCGCTGCTATCATGGACCAACATTGTGATAATGCTGGTTGACCATCTGACAATGGGCGGGAAATCGTTCTGGGGCCCAGTAGCCGAGGAACACCAGATGTGGCAGGTACTCCTATCAGAAATCAAGGATAAACTACCCCTTTCTGAAGCTGGACAACGAGAAACAACTATAGGACGAACAGAAACCGAGAGAAGCAAGCCAACAAAAGAAGTGGAAGAACTGCTGGCAGCATTGTATAACGGCCCAGAGGCGCTAACACCACAATTGCGAAAGGCTTTTGCTGCACACCGCAAGCAGGTCATTCCTGAACTGATTGCCCTTGCATCCAATGGAGACCTTTGGCTTGCGAATGCTCCAGGCAAAGGTTATGTACCCATCCATGCTGTGAATCTGCTTGGCCAGTTACGGGCAACGGAAGCTGTGCCTTCATTGATTGACATCGTGAGCGAGACCGGGCCAGGGGAGCTCCTTCGCGACGCAGCTCTCAATGCCTTGGAGGAGATTGGCAAGCCTGCCGTTCCTGCTATCCTCGAAACGATGCGCTATTCCCGTGATTTGCGGTTCAAAACTGCGTTGGCGCCCACTTTGGGGGAAATCGGCGTGAAACAGCCGGGAGTTTTCGAAGCATTAGCGCAATTGTACCAGCAAACGGATTGGGGTAAGGAGCGCATGCTAGCGGTGGTAGGCCTTGGTTTGTTGAGGGACAAACGCGCTATCCCCTTACTACGCCCAGAATTACGCAATCCCTCACTTTCCATCGCGGACAGAAATGAACTGTTTTATGCCCTGCGAGAACTGGGCGTGAAAGGCGAGGATATGGATGAAGCATGGCGTATGATCGTACAAAGGCATTTCAGCTCGCTCTTCGACAAATTCCTCGGATTGGAAAGCTTGCGCTCTTTTGTCGCTGCGTTGTCGCCCGAACAACGGCGTGATGCAACTTATGCAACGCATTATTTTACCTATATCGCGGGCGAACAGATCTTGCGGCACGTGATACCCTCTCTCTTTGATGAGCCCACCCATGTCATGGATACGCTTGCAGCACTGGAAGTACAAGTACAAGGACTCGATTTTAGCGAAGGCTTACGCACATTGAAAGGCGCTACCCGTAATGTTGCTGAACACCTGGCTGAGTGCGCCGGGCCGCAGTTATGTAGAGCAATGCAGGGAATTGTTGCTGCGCTGCGTGCGTATGTCCAGGATAACTACAGTTCCTCCTGGAATCCCAACCAACTATTGCGTGAAGTGCGGCAGTTGCAGGGAAAGGACCCCAGCGCCGCACTGGCAAAATTAGGACAAGCGGGGGCTCTAGTTCTGCGTGGCAAGAAACTGTGGCCGCATTGGGCAATTGAATTAGAAGCACCGGGCTATGATTGGGTTT
>JBMFPM010000484.1:0-1502 GCA_049969135.1 Anaerolineae bacterium | reverse complement strand
CTCTGTTTCCGGGAGTGCCTGCAGACTCTCGTGCAGCGCGGTTTCGATATCTTGCTGGCTATAGCTAGGGCATCTGGCGATGTAAACTCGGCTCAAATTTCCTCTCCTTTTTGCTGTTTGGTTCACTGTAAGTCTTGCGCGATAAATTATAGCCCCAATCATCCGCCGATTCCAAGGAGTATCTCGGGCTACAGACTTTGCTCTCATAGCTAACCATGGGGTATAATCGCCATGCAGGGCCGCGAGATGAAATAAGCGGACGATAAGAACATCGTTGTGAGTGCATCGAGTTCCTGCCAAGAAGGGGAAGAGAATATGGTGGATCTCTATATCGTCGATAAGGCATCCTTAGCCTGGGCACCACATCGCACTTGCGCTGGGGTATACACCCAATCGCTAGTGGATCACGAGGTAAGCCAAGACCTTGAGGTGAAGCTGGTGCGCATTACCCCTGGAGCTGAGATTTCGCCACATACCCATGAGCATTCCGCGGAGACTTTTTACGTGCTCTCTGGGGAAGGGGCTTTTTATGTGGGGGATCGGTTGGTCCCCTGCCATGCTGGCTCTTGCGCACACGCCAAGCCAGGGGTAGTGCATGGTATCAAGAACACCGGGCAAGTGGATCTGCAATTGCTTGCTGTTTTCACACCACCGCTGGCTCAGGCGAAGGCACCCACGCACGAACCATATCGAGTGATCGTTACCGTTCGGGCAGTGAATGGCACCTGTAAATTTGGTCATCAAGTTGGCGACCAGGTTATTTTCGATGGCGAGACAGTAGATGGCCGGATTTGCATGAGTGCTCTGTACAGTTTCTTGCCCAAAGTCTTTGCCATGCGCTATGGTGCGGATTTTCCCTGGCTAGATGCAGAGCACAAAGATGTTGCTACCCATGCTTGTCCGGATGCCTACAATCTGGTGATTTTTGAAATTAGGCGCGAAAGAACATCATAGAGAAGGGAAGGGCATTTGAAAGACTATCGCGAGCAATTGGATCAAGAGCAGCAATGAGAAGCGCAAAGGTGGTTTCATGCCTCTCCATAAGCGGTGATTCGGGAGAAAGAGCAGAAAACGTAACATCAATGAGGGCTAGGAGAATGACTAGCGAGGCGAGAATCGTATCGGTGTTTGGTAGTTCACAAGTCGAGCCTGGCAGCGTTGCCTATGAAGAGGCCAGGATCGTAGGCATGCTCTTGGCAAAGGCGGGGCTGACGGTCTGTAATGGTGGATATGGTGGCACTATGGAGGCAGTAAGCCGTGGTGCTAAAGAAGCTGGTGGCTCGGTGATTGGTGTAACTACCAGTTGGTTCGCGCATCTGACAGCCAATGCGTGGCTGGACCAGGAAGTGCGGACTGCCACCTTCCTGGAACGTCTGCGTACGATTATTGAGATGGGGCAGGGCTATCTCGCCCTGAAAGGTGGAGTGGGTACGCTGACTGAGGTCAGTACTGTGTGGAGCATGTTACAAACCCACTCCATTCCCCCACGACCATTTATCTTA
>JBMFPM010000483.1:515-1522 GCA_049969135.1 Anaerolineae bacterium | reverse complement strand
GCGCAACAGCGGACGGTCCATACCCACATAAACGGGGACATCCGCTCCGCAGAGCTCGACGGTATTGAGTGCATTCTTCGTCCCCTGCTCCACTGGCACATTCCCTGACACAGTCGTGATCGCTTCCACATGGATGCCGGGCATGCGCAAAGCCATCAGGATCGCCACCGCGTCGTCCGATGCAGTATCCGTATCAATCAGAAAGCGTCGCATGAGTTCCTCCTCCGTATTCTGGGCTCATTGTGTCGTCTTAGGATGTCAAGCGTTCCTTGTACAGCGCCAGGATTCCGGCTGCATCCACATCCACGCATACCTTCACGTTGGGCTTTTGAGCCCATTGACCTAGACGATCCACAACCGTGTACCCCTGACAACTGCCCTGGGTCTCCACCTGCACATAATATTCTTGAGTGCGGAACAACTCCGGCCGAATCAGGTAACTCACAGCGGAGGGGTCATGGACATGGAATCCATCCAGGCCGTAACGCTCCTTGTGGTACGCGATGTAGCACGGGGTAATCGAAGCAATGAACTGAGTAAAGCGATTCCCTGCCCGCTGTAACTCTGTCAAATATGACTTGTCCATCACCACCCGTGTCGTTACGTCCAAGCCCACCATTGTCAATGGCCAGGGGGCCTCAAAAACCATCCTCGCTGCTTCCGGATCGTGATAGATATTAGCCTCTGCCACAGGCGAGACGTTTCCTGGGCAGAAAGCCGCACCCCCCATGAACACCACTCCGCGCACTAGGTGTGCGATCTCAGGCTCCAAGTGAAGGGCCAGGGCTACATTGGTCAATGGCCCTAGCGTAAGGATGGTAAGCTCCCCCGGAGCCGCCAAGACCTGCTGAACAATGAAACAGGCAGCAGGCATGTTCACCAGTGGCATTTTGGGTGCAGGCAAAGAAATGTTGCCCAACCCATTCGCCCCATGCACATAATCCACGACCCCAGCAAAAGGACGCACCAGAGGTCGAGCTACGCCCATAGCCACCGGAATGTCGCTC
>JBMFPM010000483.1:0-505 GCA_049969135.1 Anaerolineae bacterium | reverse complement strand
TTGGCGCGCATTGCGTGCCGTCTGCGCCACATCGGCATTTCCATGCACCGTAGTTAAGCCGCGCACGTCCAGTTCGGGAGAGCGCAAAGCCAACAAGATTGCCATAGCATCATCTATACCTGGATCGGTGTCAATCAATATGGACTGGGGCAACTTTACCTCCTTTGACTTCGTAGGATTCAAGGCAATGACAAACTCAATTATCCTGCGCTGAGAGCTTGCGCGAGCCGTCCGCCCACACGAGCATTGTGGACGAGCAGACTGCGGTTGGCACGCAAGCTACGGCCCTCGGTCAATTCAGCAATGCGCGCGAGGAGGAATGGTGTGACCGCTTCACCGCGTATGCCCTGCTTATCTGCCAGGCGAACTGCCTGCGCAATAGCGGATTCTGCCTCCTCACGTGGCAATTCATCCCCTACGGGCACCGGGACTACCACCAGCAAGGCCGCTGATAAACCCAGTCTGTCCCGCGCACGAGCAATAGCGACCACCTGCTCTGGCCCTT
>JBMFPM010000482.1:0-1527 GCA_049969135.1 Anaerolineae bacterium | reverse complement strand
GATCAGGCAACAGCAAAGTAGCAATAACTCTATGGAGGCAAAATAAGCCATGGAATTTCACATTCGCTGTGACCCTAAAGAGATCTCACGCTATGTTTTCACTCCTGGTAGCCATGACCGCGCCAAGAAAATCGCCGCCCACTTTGCGAACCCTCGCTTAGTAAGCGACAGCCGGGGCTATCTTGTGTTTACCGGCACCGTTGATGGCATTCGTATGACGGTGTCATCCACCGGAATGGGAGGTCCTACCACGGCCATCTGTATAGAAGAACTGGGACACATGGGCGCAGATACCTTTATCCGTGTTGGCTCTTGCGGCACTTATCAGGACTATGTTGATTGCGGCGATGTCATCATCTCTACCGGCATCTTTCGGGGAGGGGGAACAGCCAACAATTATTTGCCGATAGAGTTCCCAGCGGTACCCAATTTCGATCTGACCACTGCATTAATAGATGCTGCTCAGAGATTGGGATTGAAGGCCCATGTCGGTTTAGGATCGGCTGGAGACGCCTTTTATGCGCCCCGCGATCCTGCTATGCGCCAGTTGCTGAAGCAAGCCGGAGTGGTTTCCGCTGAGATGGAAAGCGATACACTTTTTGTCATTGCTGCTCTACGCGGATGGCGTGCTGCAGCGCTCTTTGCGTGTGATGGTACCTCTACTGAAATCAAGCCCGAGTGGGGCGAAGAAGCCTTCAAGCAGGGGGAAGAAAACGCTATTCGCATCGCCATCGAAGCGATGAAAAGCATCGCTCTGGCTGACGCAGCCCAAGGCCGTTAGTTGCTTTATATAAAACCAACCACAGGATGCTTACCTTCTGCTGGTGAAGTTTTACCCCACCACGTTGCTCGGCTTTTCCCGGAAACTATTAATCAGAGGAGGATATTCGTGCATATACGAAACATAGTAATTGACTGTGATACTGGTGTGGATGATGCTCTTGCATTGTTGCTTGCTCTGCGTTCACCAGCTTTCAATGTAGTTGGAATCACCACCGTTGCAGGCAATGTGCCACTGGATAAAGTAGTGCGTAATACCCTGATTGTGGTTGAACACTCTGGAAAACAAGTGCCTGTGTTTCGTGGTTCATCTCACCCCTTATTAAGCCCTCTGCACACAGCGGAGATAGCGCACGGATCCGATGGCTTGGGAGATATTGGGTTTCCCGATCCAAAGAGTAAACCTAGAGATGCACATGCTGTGGATTTTCTCATTCAGACATTCATAGAAGCTAAAGAGCCAATGGAACTCATCACCCTGGCCCCATTGACGAACATAGCCTTAGCACTGCTGAAGGAACCTAGACTAGCAGACAGAATTGGCACACTTTGGATGATGGCAGGAGGCATTACAGGGGGCAATGCTACAGCAGCGGCGGAGTTCAACGTATATGTGGATCCCGAGGCTGCCGATATCGTCTTTCGCAGCCCGATTCCCAAGAAAACAATGGTGCCTCTGGAGCCGATCGACCAGGGAGCTACAATCTATCCTGAGGACTTGGAAAAATTCGAGTCCTCCTCAACCCC
>JBMFPM010000481.1:0-1534 GCA_049969135.1 Anaerolineae bacterium | reverse complement strand
GCAAATCACGCTGCGGCATGTAGCCCACCGCCCCTAGCCGTTGCCTGATAGGCACGCCGTCGAAAAGGATTTCGCCCCGGTCTGGCTGCTGTAAGCCGCAGATGATGCTGAACAGGGTGCTCTTGCCGCAGCCACTAGGCCCAATAATAGACACGAAAGTGCCTGCAGCAGCGCAAAAGCTCACGCCAGCCAGCACCTCTGTAGGCTGTCCGTCCACGCGGTACGCTTTGTAGACGTCACGTATCTCTACTTTGCAGCTTGTTCGATTGTCCACAGGATATCGCTCTTTTTCTCTTCTTTCACGGCAAAAAGTTGTTAGTGAAGGCTTTCTGCGCTTCAATGGGCTTGGCGATCAGCTTGTTGTCGTACATAAACTTGGCGAATTCTTCCCACACCTCGAGCTTTTGCACGCCCCAGCGGGGCGCATCATCCTGGTAGCGCGGGCTGAGCCACTTCTGGCTGCGGCGAGCCAGTTCCGGGTCAGTCTCTGGCGACGCGCGCAGCAGGATTTCTGCGGATTCCTCCGGATGGGCAATGGCATACTCATAGCCGCGCACTGTGGCTCTCATGAAGCGCCGCACCAGGTCTGGCTTGTTCGCGATGGTGGTTTCGCCAGCGATGATCAGCGGCGTGTAATAGTCCGGCACGCAACTGCCGTACAGCGGCAGGAGGTTCAGCTTGATGCCTTTGATCTCCGCCTGCACCCCGTCCCATGCCATGAAAATCCACGCCAGGTCAACCCTTTTGCTAATCAGGGCGGGGAAGGCGTCAAAGCCCACGTCAATGAATTCCACCTTGTTGATATCACCGCCATCACAAGCCATCAACTGCCCCAGGATAGGCCGCTCGATGGGCAATCCGTACGAAGCATAGCGCTTGCCCTCAATGTCCTTTGCCCGCTGGATGCCCGTCTCAGCCAGCGAAGCGAAAGCAGAAGTGTTGTGCTGGATAATCGCAGCCAGCGATACCACGGGGATGTCATTGGAGCGGGCAATAGTTACCTCCTCCTGGAAACTGACGCCGAACTCGGTGTTGCCATAGGCAACCTGCTTGAGCGCTGCGGCGGGGTCTGAAGGGATCTGAATCTCCAGGTCAATTCCTTCCTCCGCATACCAACCCTTCTCCAAAGCCACATAAAAGCCCGTGTGATTGGTATTGGGCACCCAATCCAGAGACAGGATCGCCTTGATAGGCTTGGGCGTCGGTGCGGGCTGTGGAGTTGGGGTCGGTTGCGCCACCGCACAGCCAACTACCATGCTAGCGAGCAGCAAGATTATCCCAATTGACCGCCATTTCCCAGACATATCCACCTCCTTTTGTGTTCTTTGGCACTAAAGTGCCTACTACAAACCTTCCTAGTTATGCCTGCATCTCTTCCCAGCGCTCTGCACGCGCAGAGGTATAGTACCAGGGCAGAGCCAGGCGTTCGATCACTGCCACTGCAAGGAAGAGCAAAATGCTAAGCAGGGAGCTAATGGCGATGGCGACGAATACCCAATCCGTGCGGAAGGAGTTTGAGGCGCGCAACATGAAC
>JBMFPM010000480.1:0-1541 GCA_049969135.1 Anaerolineae bacterium | reverse complement strand
ACTTTGGGGTAGCTTTGGCGTCATTATAGATAGATCCGTATGTGTTTGCAGGCGCAGGACAATTTGGCTGCGCTGCATCCATGATTTCTGGTCAGGAAGGAGGCTAGCACATGATGGATCGTCTTTGGCTACCCATTGTGCTATTGGTTGTTGCCCTTTGGTTGCCAGCTTGTGAGGGCAAGTCCGAGGGCAACGATGCGATTATTTCAGATGCATCTCAGTCCGGCGAGGCTGAGGAGTAGCTGGCGAAAAGGGGCTTATCCCCTTTTCGCCTTTACCACATCCTCTACCGCCGCCACGATGTGTTTCGCTGTGAGCCCAAACTCCTCGAATAGTTCCTCTGGCGTGCCGGACTCACCAAAGCGATCCTGAATACCAATGAAGCGCATAGGCACTGGATAGGTCTGAACTACCACCTCGGCAACAGCGCTGCCAAAGCCTCCCATCACCTGATGTTCCTCGACGGTAACGATCGCCCCTGTTTCGCGTGCTGCCTTCTCAATTGCCTCACGGTCTATGGGTTTCACCGTGTGCATATTCAAGAGGCGAGCAGAAATGCCCTTCTCTTTCAGCATTTGCACGGCTTTCATACATTCCCAGAGGATGGGGCCGTTGTTGATAATGGTTACATCAGTGCCCTCGTTGATCAAGTTTGCCTTGCCCATAATGAATGGATCTTCTGGCTTGGTAACAATAGGGACCGGCTCACGTCCAAAACGCACATACACGGGCCCGACGTGTTTACAAGCCCAGATAACGGCTTTCTTGGTCTCATAGTAGTCAGCAGGCACGATAACCGTCATGTTGGGGAGCACGCGCATAGTAGCCACATCTTCCAGTGCCTGGTGGGTTGCGCCATCCGGACCTACAGAAATACCCCCATGCGCACCACCAATCTTCACATTGAGATTGCTGTAGCAAGTGGTGGTGCGGATTTGATCCCAGGCGCGTCCCGCCACAAAGACGCCATAGGTACTCACCCAAGGGATCTTGCCTACCATTGCCAATCCCGCCGCCGCATTGAGCATGTTCTGCTCGGCGATGCCAAAGTCAAAGAAACGGTCAGGGTATTTCTGGGCAAACCAGAGTGCACGGGTCGAATCTGTCAGGTCAGCACCCAACACAACAATGCGCTCGTCCTGGGCGCCCATCTCAACCAGAGCATCTCCATATCCATCACGAGTTGCTTTCCACTTGATTTCAGACATCATCCCAACTCCTTAGAAGTCGAAGTATTCGGCCGGGCAGGCCAGTTCTTTCAATGCTTCGCGGCATTGATCGGGCTTGGGCGCTTTGCCATGCCATTCGGCTTGGTTCTCCATCCACGATACGCCCTTGCCTTTCACTGTTTTGGCGATGATGACCGTTGGCTGTCCCTTGACCTGTTTCGCTTGGTCGAGGGCTTCCATACATTGAGCCATATCGTGGCCATCGATTTCAATCACATGCCAGCGGAAGGCACGCCACTTGTCAGCCAGCGGTTGCAAGCCCATCACATCTTCCACCCAGCCATCAATCTGTAAGCCATTGTTGTCCAAGAT
>JBMFPM010000479.1:0-1546 GCA_049969135.1 Anaerolineae bacterium | reverse complement strand
GAAAATGAGAAGATTCTCAGGGGAAAGAGCATCAACCTCTGGGCCCACATTTTCCCACA
Source organism: Anaerolineae bacterium (assembly GCA_049969135.1). Taxonomy (GTDB): domain Bacteria; phylum Chloroflexota; class Anaerolineae; order UBA2200; family UBA2200; genus JACIWX01. The sequence continues at coordinate 1,487 of JBMFPM010000479.1, read as the reverse complement.
ATAAGCGCGTACCAAAGCCATTACCACCAAGGTAATTTTCTGCGAGTTTTTGATCATATTCTCGTGCTTCTATCTTGCCATTGGTCAAATCCACATACAGATATTTTCCTGCATAGCCTTGGTAAGGAAACATAGAAACAGCTCCTCATAAAACTTTCTCAACTGCTCCAAATGGGCATATCGCCACACATTCTGGTTCGCCGCCACACAAATCGCATTTGTAAGCCTTACCCAACTGTGGGTCAAAGTAAATGGCGTGGTATGGGCATGCCTCTACACAGCTTTCGCAGCCAATACATTCATCATTGTTCACAACCCAAGCTCCAGTATCTGCGTTGCGCATGATTGCTTCCACTGGGCATGCAGCAGCACAGGCAGCATCCTCACATTGACGGCAGACGTTAGGGGTGAATGGACCACTGTCCGTCTCGGCTAGAATGCGGATGCGCGCTCGCTCTGGCCAGATCATCCCTTCGTGCTTCAAGGAGCAGAAATTTTCGCAAATTCTGCATCCGGTACATCTTTCTGCAATAGCTTCTAGATGCATGTTTACCTCACAGAGCAGCAACCCATTGATTCAATTCTAACCTTTGCACCGTCTCTGGCGTGGGGATACCGTTCTTATCCCATCCGCGCAGAGAATAATAGCGATTGAGCATGGCTTCAAAGTCCTGTAAGTGGCCAATATGCAAGGGTTGGGGAGAAGCGCGTGTCTCTCCTGTTACTTTATCGCGTTCAAAGGCGTATATCGCCAGCGGTTCGGTAAGGAAGCGTTTAGGCAGGTAATCATCCGCCCGTTTGAGTCCCAATCGTACATTGTACAAGCGTTCCAAGTTAACGATCCGTTCGCCCGCTGTCAGCAGTTCCTCACTGCTCACTTCTTTTCCCCATAAGGCACTCAATCCAGTCGCCAGGTCTTCAGGATAAAGGGCATAGGTTTCGGCTGTGCTGAACTTGCAGATGCCTAAGGCATCGGAAACAGCACAATAGTGCTCGGTGAAGACCACCAAATCTGGTTTGTAAGCCTCGTTATCTATCTGCATCAGTGCGGGGACTATTTCTGACGGGAAAAGATGCTTAGCAGCATCTAGGTTGCCAGCTAGGTCTATGGTCGGCAAAGCGTAAAGGTGATCGGCCCCACGATTGGAAGTAGCATGACCCAGACCAAATCCCTTGGCAATCCGTGGCTCTTGACGGGGTAATTCCATCCCTTTGACATGCATGGCATAATAGGCTGCATTACCGCCGATTTTTGCTGCAGCGCGACGCACTCCTTCGGACAAGAGATCTCCCACTCCTTCTCGTCGAGCGATGCGTTCAATCAAGCCCAATACGGTATTCACATCTCCCCAGTCCAGTGAGAGGTCATCAGCCTGTAGCAATCCATGTTCATGACACTCCATAGCAAAGGCGATGACCACGCCTGTGGAGACGGTGTCCAGCCCGAAATCGTTGCACATACGGTTTGCATGGATGATCACTTCGGG
>JBMFPM010000478.1:0-1547 GCA_049969135.1 Anaerolineae bacterium | reverse complement strand
AAAAAGCCTCGACGTTGACAGGCTTTTTCTCTTCGCCTTTGAGGAATTCCCCGGCGGGGATGTAAATCATTTCCTTGCCGTCTTTAGCGATAATCACTGGAGGGAATTGTTGAGCCATTTTTCTTTCCTTTCCATTGTTCATTTGATATGCGGACAAACGTTCTGGGCTGCAATGCCTCTGTTCAGTTTTACCTGCGGTCTTTCCTGCGTTTCCCAGCACGTACTGGGGCTGGCAATTGCCCCTTCAGCCACCACCATCCTACAGCCATCAGAATGCATTCAAAAGCCAAAGTGAGTAAGGTAGGAAGCTGTCCCTGTCCCGCCAGACCGACGGTGATCGCATTGTAAACCAACTCGATTGCGGCGTGGATCAGCATAGCATAGAGCAATAGATGTAACTTCTGGTTCAGGATGGCATAGCCTGCCACCGCTCCGAGACAGGCGTTGAAAAGCAGCAGGGATAGCCGATCTGCCAGCGAGACGACAGCAGCCAAACCCAGATCTAGCAGAGAGCGGGATGCCGTCTCTGCCAGCAAAGCTGTAGAGGTATCGCCAAAGAGCAAACGGACACCTACGCCGATCAGTGCAAAGCCCAGAAAAATTTTGGTAATTATGCCAACGCCAAGTCCCACTACGATACCGGAAGGTACAAGTGCCTGGCCTGCCAAGCGCTTGTATTTTAGCACGAGGTACTTCATGCCCTCGACAAAGAAACCCGTCAGTAGGGCCGCAATAACAAACTGAATCACAGTGCGGGTTGCTCCACCAGAAGCAGCCAGCAATTGACGGGACAGGCTGGTGAAAAAGTTCAGCGGCAGAAGAGCCAGCAGGAGGCCACCGGCACCCCACCACATTAGTCCTCGATCCACGGTGGGCATACGCTGCAGGATAAGAAACATGACATAGCCTGGCAATAGCACAAAGAGGAAGCCTTGGCTACAGAGCAGGATCCCTTTTAGAACCATGGTCATTCCCTTCTACCAACCGTATTTTGCAGGGCCCCACTCCTTGCGTTCCACTTCTTGTTTGAGCAGGAGCAGGCTGTTCTCGGGTATATCCCCGCTGACCATCACGCCGGGGCCAATGGCTGAATATGCTCCCACCTTAGAGCCAGGCATGAAGATAGTGCTTACCCCAGTGCGACAAAAGTCGCCGATAAATGTGGCGCAAGAAGCGTAGAGCGGAGTTTCCCAGCGACCCTTTATCCTATGGGGTTGGGGTTGATCATCAAAGCGCAGGGTGCCGAACATAGTACCGGCGCCGATATCCACTGCCTCGCCCAACACTCCCCACAACTCGCATTGATGCATGACCGTGCTGCGCCCAAACAAAACCCCATGGATTTCGGCACAGTATCCAATTTTGCAACGTGGGCCGATGCTGGTGTGCTCACCCAGCAGGGCATAGTCCTTTACCTGAGTACGTGGGCCGATATACGTATTGGCTCCGATAATCGCGCCATTGGTGACTAGTGCATTTTTATCAATCCAAGCATTGCCCTCGATGACTACGCCTGGGCCAATGACAGCGTTTTCACCTAATACAAC
>JBMFPM010000477.1:0-1547 GCA_049969135.1 Anaerolineae bacterium | reverse complement strand
CGATATCCTGCAATAAAGCTTCCTGTCCAAGAGCGTGTTCGTAAGCCTCTGCCAACGTCTCCCGAGGGCGCAAGACAAAATAGAGCAACAACCCAGGGATGTTGAATACGATAACAAGCAATGTTGCCAGGATTTGTACTAAAATATCGCGCGTACGAGAACGGATATCGCGAAATGTCCAGATAACCAGGCTGATTAAGAAAAGCACCGCATAAGCCCCTAACAGAATCAGGACAAAACTGATGATAGTTTTCACAGTAGCTGGCAGAACCATGATAACAATTCCTCCTCAAAATGTGCAGGCTATTATAGCAATAATCCCCAATCTTGCCAATTGCAAGCCTGTCTTGCTTTTGGTTGACAGGTTTCATAAATGGGTTTAAAATAAATAACAAAATAGTGTAATAATCCGAAGCCAGCGTATAAAACCGCGGTTGGTATTGCATACTGCATGTTCAGCCGCAAGACTATCGAGGTGCGCAGATGCCTGACAAGATCTTAATCGTGGATGATGACCCCCTGGCGGTCAAGTTGATGAGGCTTGCTCTCGCAGCTGAGGGCTTTGAAGTAACTACTGCTCTGGATGCGAGAGAGGGCTTGCTCGCTGTACAGACAGATCAGCCCGATCTGATCCTCCTGGATATCATGATGCCCGGTGTAGATGGGCTGGAGATGTGCCGCCAACTGCGCAGCCGTCCGCAAACAGCCAATATTCCCATTATTTTCCTAACTGCTAAAATTCAACTCGATGATAAAATTGCCGGCTTACAAGCTGGTGCTGATGATTACATTACCAAGCCGGCAGACCCCAGGGAAGTTGTCGCGCGTGTGAAGGCTGTATTGTCGCGCACCAGACGTGTCCCTGTGACCAAGCAGGGTTGGGTGATCAGCTTGATTGGAGCCAAAGGGGGCGTAGGCACCACGACCATTGCGGTAAACCTAGGCGTGGCACTGGCGCAACGCAAAGTGCCTACCATCCTGATTGATCTGCACCACCACTCTGGCACTGTTGCCTGGCAACTCAAACTTCCCGACCGCCTTTCCCTCATCGAGCTGTTGACCATGGAAGCCCATCAAATTGACAGCCGGCAGCTAACAAAGAGACTCTTCACACACGCTTCGGGCCTAGCCGTGCTACCCAGCCCACCCATTGGTTCTGGTATGGTCGAAATACCGCCAGCCCAAGTCAGCGCCATTGTGCGTAGTGCTAGACCGCTTGCCGATGTCATCCTCTTGGACTTGCCTCACTTGCTATCGCCAGGCACGAAAGAAGCGCTGACCTTGAGTGATATCGCGCTGCTTGTGCTGGGCCCTCAGCCCACCGATATGGCATGTGCTGAGCAACTAAAACCAATGCTTGAAGGGGCTGGATTGACTGGAGAGGCTGTTCACTTGGTGGTGGTCAACCGTGCGCCATCTGCAATAACCCTGCCCGTGCCTCACATCGAGCAACAACTCAAAAAAGCCTCGCTAGGCTTTATTCCGCCTGCTGCGGAAGAACTGGCCTACTCCTACCAACAAGGTGTGCCCCTAGTGCTCGCTGAATC
>JBMFPM010000476.1:0-1555 GCA_049969135.1 Anaerolineae bacterium | reverse complement strand
CTACTAAATGACGCCATTGCTCAAAGAAAGATTCATAGACTACATTGACTTCTCCTGCATAGACAAATCTAGCTTCAGGTATCTGTTCCAATACGTAGGGTATGGCTTTGAGCAAGAAATCGAACCCTTTTTCTTCTACAAAGCGTCCTGCAAAGCCAACCACTTTGGCTTTATCGAGCTGCAATTCGCGACGCCAAGCCGTGACTTGCTCAGGAATTGGCTGAGGGATTTCCACGGGTGGCAAAATTGGCACCAGCTTCTCCTGGAATGGCCTGAGGAAGGGCGAGCTATCGGCATAGTCTCTCGTATGGATCGTTATCCGTGCTGCACTTTTCAGTGCTTGCCGCATCAGCCAGGTAACGGTCCGCTCCACAAACTGGTCAAAGGGCTTTGACGGCATCACCAAATCCCCGTGATGGGTAATCAATACCCTCTTCCCCGCTCGCTTCGCCAAAGCAGTGATCAGCGGGGATTCCAAGATGGGGATATGGACTTGCACCACGTCATGTTCGTTGATCAGACGATAGGCCGCGAAAGGAAAGCCCGGCATCACCAGGCCGCGGCTAATACGCATCAGGGGCTCCAGGCGTACAATGCGCACGCCATTGTGTACCTCTTCTTTGGGCAGGGTTCGCCAATAGCGAGAGGTTAGCACCGTAACTTGGTGACCTCGACGCGCCAGGCCTTCTGACAACCGCCTGGCATAGGCTGTCAAGCCAGTCCAATGAGGATAGTAGTACGTTAATATGACGAGTATTTTCACCAGCCATGTTCCTCCAGCAGCATAGAATTCGTATTATGTGAACACGTGATCAGATTCCACCTGGGTTAGCGCCGCGCGCAAGCGGGCGTAGGAATAGCCCTCTAACCAGATGGCGATGATCCCCAGTACCGCCACCACCAAATAGCTCAATGCATGAAGCACTAATGCATAGCTGAGTGCTACCTCTCTGGGGACGCCAAACAGGGAAAGAGCAATCACAGTAATATACTCGAACACGCCAATGTAACCCGGCGAAGAAGGTACGACCATGCCCAGCGACGTAAAACACAGCACCGCCAATGCAGCCGCAAAGGGCAAATGCAAGCCCATAATCCACATCACGGCGTAAAATTCAGCCGCCGTGCTCATCCAGATGATCAGTGACCATGCCAGTACTTCCGCTGCCCCGCGCGGTGAACCCAGCGCCGACAAACCATCCATCGCTGATACAATGCCTCGCCGCAGCCATGCCCGATTGAAAAATCCAAACCTGGTTACGAACCTGTCGTACAGCGCCATGCTTCGCTCTCGCTGCATGGCTAAGAAAAAGAAAAAAATCATAACTCCTGCGGCCAAAAGGCCAATGCCAAAGGCGGGGCGCAGAAAGGTGTTGGGCAAGGAGAGAAAGGGAATTAGCCCGACCAGAAGCAACAAAATGGTCAGCGTATCAGCCACTCGCTCCACAACCACAGTAGCCAGCGTCTGCACAGGGCTTAGGGATTCCAATTGAGCAAATAAGTAAGCCCTCAATACATCCCCCAGGCGCAGCGGAGACACGTGATTGACCAGATA
>JBMFPM010000475.1:0-1556 GCA_049969135.1 Anaerolineae bacterium | reverse complement strand
AAACCTTTTCAAACATCATCTGGAGGCAATGTCCCAACTCATGTCCTAACATCAGGTGTCCATCAGCGAGGCTAGCTAGTCTCTGGCTCGTCCCTAATCGAAATCCGTATCCGGTTTTTCCTGGCACGAAGCAATGCCCCCAGCCACGTCTTTCCACAACTGCTCGTAAAGCGCCGGCTGGCTCGCCCGGAAGGCACTCATCATCGCCTTGACCTGCCCCGCCTCGCCCTGCAAGACAGCGATCTTTTCGCATTGGGGCACCAGTTCCTTGCCCAGCACTTTTGCGATCCCGTGGCGCTCTGCCTCCGCAAAATAGCCCTTTTCCACGAGGTAGCGCTGTGCTGCCCTGATCACTTCTTTCCATGGGTCGGCGCTACGACTGCCCAGGGAGCGAGCTACGATGGAACTGATATCATCGCCCTTGGTATTGCCGGTGAGGTTGGCAAGGAGACGTCCCTCCCAGCCATCGGTACGGCTGGCTTGCCCAGGCCCGCGCGTTGCCAACACGCAACTAGACTTGATAAGCATCCCTTTCTTGCCCAGCGTCAGCCCTAGAGCGCCTTCGGTCGCCATGTGCACGAAAGCCGCCACCAGCATCGCATTGGCAAGGTCCTTCACCTTGACCTTCGCCTCGCGACAGGGTATCGTCTCGTTCAGCGAGAGCCGCGTTTTGCCTGCGAACAAGTCCTCCAGCGTGTCGCCGAAAAGGTACGCCAATGCGCTTGGTGCAATTGTGAAATCAACCACGTCAGTATCCTCCTATTTTATTTGACTGGGCAAATTTAGAATTTGCCCCTACACCCATTGGGTTTTGGTCATTGGTCATTGTTCATTGTTCATTGTTCATTCCCTGTGTTCCCCGTGATCCCTGTGCTGAAACCCTCCTCCTCTCTATGCTCCGCCAACCACTTTTTCAGCACCTCCGCCTTGTCCTTGCGCCCCAACTGCAGGTACGCTTGACACTCGTATTCTAATGACAGGACCGGCAAGCGCATCCCACAGGCCTCGACCCAGCGTCTGTAGCGCTCCACGGAGACAGGCTCTTCCCATGTCTTATCATCCAGCCGCTTCTGCACATCGCCCATGATCTCGACGCGGATGCCCCCGATTTCGAGCGCCCCAAAGTGCGAGCGGATGCGCTCTGAGGCGGAGAAACGCACAGGCTGCACCACATATTCGGGAAAGCAGCGTTCGATGGCATAGGCACCTTCGGCGTTGGTCTGGAGGTCAATATCGTGAACCGCCACATCCACCCCCTGCAGCGCCATGCCCAGGCTCCCGGTGATGACCCAAGGAATTGGGCTATCTTTTAAGCGGGCATGGATTTGGCGCAATACGTCAAAGTAGCGTGCCTCGATCATTCCTGCTGTTCTCTCTTACCACAATGGCCACTGTCAACGGATTGAACGGATTGGCAGTCCATCCTGCACGGAAGGGACGTTGCCCCAAGCGCGAATCCATTACACCCCCCTCGCCCTATCTTCCCCAGGGAGAGGGGTTGGGGGTGAGGGCCCACCACCCCTCTCCCTATCTTTTCCAGGGAGAGGGGTTAGGGG
>JBMFPM010000474.1:0-1585 GCA_049969135.1 Anaerolineae bacterium | reverse complement strand
CGTTACCCGTACAGCGCTCAACACTTACATGGGGCTGTTGCTGCTGTACCAGTACAATCACTTCGATGTGCCTATCACGGCAGACAACAAGAAGAACAACATCATCTGGCTGCCCAGTGAAGTAGATGTCGGCACAGTTGTGGTCGATAAAAACAACGCTGCCGCCTTCTTCCACTAGACCTACACGCGAAAACTAGGCTTCTAGAAATCCTGTATCGCAGCAAAGCAGGCCAGGTCGCTAATGGCCTGGCCTGCTTTCTCGGCATGGCAAAATGCCCATCCCGTTATTTACAAACCATACTGACTCAGACAGATCCAGAGGAGGCAATCCTTTGTCAGAGCAATACGTTTTGGGTATAGACGTTGGTACCTCTAGTGCCAAAGCGGGGCTAGTAACTCCTCGAGGCACTATCCTGCACATCGCTTCGCACCCTTACCCAATGTCCAGCCCCCGCCCAGGATGGGCTGAACAGAGTGCGGAAGATTGGTGGACAGCCGTAGTCCATGCCGTACAAGAGGTCATGAACAATGTCAGTCCTGCCTCTGTGCTAGCTATCGGCATGTCCAATGCGGGGGGTTCCATGGCTCTCCTCGATCAGCAAGGCAAGGAAATCCGTCCTGCAATATCCTGGATGGATGCGCGCGCCGGCGATCAAGCCGCTCGGTTGCTGGCACTCAAAGGGCATGATTTTTGGATAAAGCATACCGGTAGCCCTTTCCTGCAATTTTGGCCCGTGAGCAAGTTGGTTTGGCTGCGCGAGAACGAACCCCAGGTTTTTGCTCGTGTTGCTTCGATCCTGCATCCATCCGACTATGTCCTTTTCCGCTTGACAGGACAGAGGATGACAGACCGCTGCACGGCCTGCGCCACTGGTTTCTATGACTTACAGAACGGATCATGGAGTCAGGAAATCGCCTCTCTAGTGGATATCTCGGTAGATATGCTGCCATCTCTCGGTGACTCAGGCAGTATCGCTGGCTTTTTGACTGCACAAACTGCCGCTGCGCTGGGCTTGAATCCCGGTATTCCTGTAGTCCTCGGTGCTTGGGATCAAGCGTGTGCCGTCATCGGCGCCGGGGCAGTGAGTGGGCAAGATACGCTGTTATCGACAGGAACTGCTTGGGTGCTGACCCATGCCATGTCTGAGTTGCACGTAGACCCACTGGCACGGGGGATCACGGTGCAACATGCACGACGCGGGGAATACCTGTTCATGCTAGCTATGTCCAACGGCGGTTCCATCGTGGAATGGTATCGCCGTGTCTTTGCAGGCATTGCCAGCAGCGAAGAAGAGCCTTCTGGAAGCAGTGGCTTAAGTGGAATTCCCAGTGAAATGGAGATACAGAAGGTGCCGCCAGGCTCAGAGGGTCTCCTGTTCCTGCCTCACTTCATTGGCGCTGTGGGTGCTCATCCTGACTCCGATCATAGCGGCTGTATCCTAGGCCTGCGCCACGGCACAGGCAGCGTACATATCTTCCGCTCCATCTTGGAAGCAATCGCGTATGAGACACGCTGGGGGTTAGAAGCGCTGTCGGAATTGGCGCGCCCGGCGCAGCGACTGCGCATGATTGGCGGCGCCACCCG
>JBMFPM010000473.1:0-1600 GCA_049969135.1 Anaerolineae bacterium | reverse complement strand
TTGGCTGCCTTGGAGAAACAAGGGCTGCTGCAGCGGGTACATGGCGGAGCGATGATCCTGCCCGTGGTTACGTACGAGCGCTCTTATGAAGAGCGAGCTTGCCAGCACCTCGCAGAAAAGGAACGCATTGGTTATGCTGCCGCGCAATATATCCGCGAAAATGATTACATCATCCTTAATTCAGGCACCACGGTTTTTCAGGTAGCGAAACATATCCCCCGACCTATCTTGGAATGGGGTAACCTCACGGTCATTACGAATTCTTTACCCATCGTGCGCGTCCTGGGCCATTGGAAAGGGGTCCATCTAATTCTCCTCGGTGGCTTGTATCTCCCAGCGCAGGATATCCTGGTTGGGCCACAGACATTGAGCATGCTGAGAAACTTTCATGCCGACAAGATGTTCCTGGGTACCGATGGCATGACCTTCTCCCATGGTTTGACTACCTCCAACATCCTGGAAGCCGAAATTGATAAGGCGATGACTGAGATCGCATCGGAAATCATTGTCGTTGCCGATTCGAGCAAGGTTGGAGCGATAGGCCTTACTTCGATTATTCCTTTGACTAAGGCGCACAAACTCATTACGGATTCCGGTGTGCCTGCAGATTTTGTCCAGGCTCTGCGTGAACATGGCGTAGAAGTCATCATTGTCTAGGAGGGTTCCGGAATGCCCTACTTCTTGGCCATAGATGCTGGTACCACCTCGACTAAGGTGATCCTGTTCGACGGAGGTGGAAATCCTGTCGCCACGTCTATTCAAGAGTATCGCCTTTCTACTCCTGCCCCGGATTGGGTAGAACTGGAAGCCCAGCAGTATTGGTGGGCTTGTGTGGAGGGTATTCGCCAGGTGCTGAGCAAAAGCTCTGTCCATCCTCAGACGATTGCGGCGCTTTCAGTGTCTAGCCAGGGCGAGACGATCATCGCAGTAGATGAGCAAGGGATGCCTTTGCGGCCGGCGATTGTATGGTTGGATAACCGTGCCAAGGGCCAAGCGCAACACCTTGCCGAGAATTTTGATTTGGATGTGTTCTATCGCATTACAGGGCTTCCCGAAGTGATTCCTACTTGGCCAGCTTGCAAAATTCTCTGGCTGAAGGACCAGGAACCAGCCGTTTTTGCCCGCGCGCAAAAATACCTCTTGCTGGAAGACTATTTGCTCTATCGCTTCAGTGGCAATTACGCTACTGAGGGTTCGGTCTCCACAACCACGGGCTACTTTGACATCCGCAGCGGGCAATGGTGGCCGGAAATGCTCACTTTCTTGGGCATCTCTGCCGAGGCTCTGCCTGTGCTATACCGATCTGGAGAAGCTATCGGCTATGTGACGCCCGAGGCAGCGCGGGAAACAGGCCTTTCTACACGCACGCAGGTGGTCACCGGCGCTATGGATCAAGTGGCAGCGGCAGTGGGTTCGGGGAACATCGCCCCCGGCAGAGTTACCGAGACCACTGGCACGGCATTGGTGCTGGCTGCCACGGTGGAGCAGCCCACATACGATCCGCAGAAGCGTTTCCCCTGCTATTACCATGCTTTGCCAGGTCGCTACTTGCTCTTGCCCTATTGCCAAACGGCTGGCATGGTGCTCAAATGGTTTCGCG
>JBMFPM010000472.1:0-1600 GCA_049969135.1 Anaerolineae bacterium | reverse complement strand
CACGATCCCCCTTCATGCCCTAAGCGGCAAGAATAAGCCATATGTAATGGCCCACCGCGGCAACCGTGTGGCCTGTCCGGAGAACACCTTGGCAGCATTCCGACGCGCTTTAGCAGACGGAGCAGACATCCTGGAAACCGATTTGCATCTAACTGCCGATGGCCATTTTGTCTGCATCCACGATGCCACCGTAGAGCGCACTACGAATGGGCATGGAAACGTCGCGGATATGACTCTCACGGAACTCAAGAAACTGAGCGCCTCTTGTGGGCGCTCCGAGTTCCAAGCTGAGCGTATCCCAACTCTGGCTGAGGTGGCTGAGATCCTGCCTCCTGAGGTAGCCCTTGCACTAGAACTAAAAACAGATCGTTTCCTGGAGGCAGATGTTTGCCGCGCTCTGCTTGCCGAGATGGAACGCACCGGCGTGCGAGACCGCACTGCTGTGCTTTCTTTCTCCCTAGCTCGCCTACGAATGGTGCGTGCCGTTGCACCGGATATCCCCGCAGGTTGGATTACCCTCGTGAGGTTATGGCCACTGCCAGAGGTCCAACTCATGGGGCCATTTTGGCCCACGCTTTTGCTCAATCCGCTCTTTGTATGGATCGCTCACCGTTACGGCCAGTTGATTTGTCCGCTGGATCCTACACCTGATTCACGCCTTGCCTTGTATCGGACACTAGGCTGCGATGCGGTATTGACAGATAATCCCGAAGCGACATGCCGGGCTCTGGGACGGTAGGACTCCACAGGTAAATAACAACCTGCAACGCTTATCGCTGATTGAGTGCATCTACCGCTTCTGTCTGCTCCGTACGCAGAGGGAAGAAACCCTCATCTCGCAAATCCAGACCCTGTGCTAGGAAATCGGGCAAGGCAGCTATTGTGGGAATATGATACCCTGGCCAGCCAGTGTAAAGACCATAGCGATCCAGGTGCACTGCAGCGATGCCCACCTGGTTTGCACCCAAGACATCCACGTAATAGACATCTCCCACATACAGACATTCTTCAGGACTCAGTTGCAATTTCGTGAGAGCATGCTCGAAGAGGCGCGGGTCTGGTTTGGCATAGCCAACAATATGTGAGTCGAAAATCTCTTCGAAATAACGCGCGAGCCCAACATAGCCTAGCTCCTGCGCGACGTGCCCATCCGCATTGGAAATAACCGACATGCGATAGCCCTGTCTTGCCAAACGATCCAATGCTTCACGCACCCAGGGATACGTATATGTCCATAGACTTGCTTCGGCATCCCTGGCTAGCAGTTGGCCGACAATGGACGGAATATGCTGTCTGTCCACACCGGCACGCGCGAGTATCCATTCAAAAAGGTCAAAGTCTGCTTGCTCGTTGTTCTTCAGACGCTCATCGTAATCGCGAATGAATTCAGCCATTAGCCGTTCAAGGCGCTCCTCGGGAATATCGTACCCATTTTGTTGGATGATCTGCCGGATGATGCGGTAGTCAGGGAAAAGCACCGTCCATCCCGCATCAAGCAAAAGATAAGGTTGCAATGAAACTTACCTCCTTGGAAAAGATAATCGCCGTAGAAACATCCCTGGGAGTCCTGTGCCTGGCAGTTGGCTCCCAGGGAAGAGGG
>JBMFPM010000471.1:0-1607 GCA_049969135.1 Anaerolineae bacterium | reverse complement strand
CTATCCTCAGCGAAGGGTATGCAGCGTGTGATGTAGCTGCCATCGCCAAATTGTATTACTAAGCCAGCCTGATGGTTTGGTTGTGAAGCCATTGATTTCGCAGTAGCTGCATAGCAAGATATAAGAAGGGCAGTGGACAGGGCCAGCGCCAGTAATGCGAGGTTGTTGCCTTTCATCGGCGATGCTCCTCTGTGACGAGTCCAGGTGACCGGTACTTTTCACAGCACCGGTCACCTGGATATTTCTTGCTAGCGCTGGCTGCGCAGCGGGAAAGCCTTGCCCAGCAAGGCTGGGATGGCCTGGACAGTGGCCATCACCGGGCTGCCCACCCCGGGCTGGAATTCGATCTTGCCATCTTCCGCTTGCAGCGCGAGCAGTGCTGTCAGCGGGTTGCCGCCAGGTTTGCTCCATTTCGCATCCTCTGGCTTTTCGCCGACGGCGTACAAAGCCATGATCACAGCAGCAGTGGAATTGGCGTTGGTATCGGTGCCCCACTCAGAGGGCTTGATCGCTGGAAATCCGCCGTCATCGTTCTGCTGTTCTTTGAAGAAAGCCAGGGCTTTTTGGATCGTTGGGGAGCTCGTGGGTTCACCACCAGCGACAAGAGCCTGCAAGACATAGGAAACAGTGTCGTTGTCTGGGCCAAAGGCTGACGTCCAGGCGCCATTTTCCAGTTGGTAGCTTTTGAGCACGGTCAAGGCTTCTACCGGCACTTCTTGTCCGGCTGCTTTCAGGGCGAGAATGGCCCACGCTTGACCTACTGCTCCTGGGTCATAGATTCCCTTGCTGCTGGCGAAGGATTGCAAACGGGCCAGGTAATCAACCCCGCCAAAGTTCTTGGGGTCGAGGCCAGCGGCAACGACTGTTACGATCAATTTGCCTGTCGTTGCTGCATCTATGGCATACTCGTTGCCATTGGCAGCTAAGTAATCCATGAGAGACGGCTTGCCTGTTGCAGTGCGCCATGTCGCGGGGTCGCTCCCGCTGGCAGCAATAGCTAGTGCCGCATCGCAGGTCACGCCAGCAGGATGGCCAAAGCCGATATTGAAACTGCCATCTTCTTGTAGCTGCGTGCGCAGCCAGGTTAGAGCTTTTTCAGCCGCTTGCTGACCACGGCTTGGTTGCGTTTTCGGTACACGTGGGCTGCAGGAGCTGATCCAAACCAATGCTGCGATCAGCGCCAGTGCAGCCAGCAAAAATGTTCGTTTTCTCAACATCGTTCAACCCTTTCTCCGTAAGATGATAAAAAGAAACCCCCTGCCTCTTCGGACAAGGGGTTCAATTGCTTTTTCTTTTTTCTCTCCCACCCCCTTTCTCGCGAAGGGTCAATAGGAGCACCACAGAGGCGGGTAATCTGGCTTCCTCGGGTAAACCGAGGCTACAGTTGCGGGACAGCGCCGGACTGAACCGGTCTTCCCCCATTGTCGCCGGGCTTCCGGGCCTTGGGCGACCTCTGTGTTGCAATATGCGATTTATTAAAAATTATAGTGCAATAACGGCGTTTCAGTCAAACTTCTTGTTCTAGGATCTTGCGGATCTCATGATGCAAAGCGGGAATCTTGTTCATTACTACATCCCACACAATATCATAGTCTACCCCAAAGTAA
>JBMFPM010000470.1:0-1626 GCA_049969135.1 Anaerolineae bacterium | reverse complement strand
GGTGCGCACGGTGGACGATGAACTGGCGCATTACGATATGACTAGTTCGGCACGCGCAATCCAAGCCTTTGTTGAGGATCTGAGCAACTGGTACGTGCGCCGTTCACGGCGGCGCTTCTGGAAGAGCGAAGCCGACCAGGACAAGGCTGCAGCACACCACACGCTCTACGAGTGCTTGGTTACGCTGACCAAGTTGCTGGCTCCCTTCCAGCCTTTCTTGACCGAGGAAATGTACCAGAACCTGGTGCGTTCCTGGGATGCCAGCGCTCCAGAAAGCGTGCACTTGTGTGATTACCCGCAAGCAGATCCATCCTTGATTGATGAACAGCTCATGGCTGAGATGCACACGGCTTTGCGCGTCGTGGCGTTGGGCCATGCGGCGCGCAACAAAGCGGGCATCAAAGTGCGGCAGCCATTGGAGTTGGTTACCATCAAGCCACGCTCGGAAGCAGAAGTGGCTGGCCTGCAGCGGATGGCTGACCTCATTGGCGATGAATTGAATGTGCATCAGGTGCACATTACCCTCGACGAGCGTGAGTTAGTGGAATATCGCTTGAATGTGGTGCCGAGCCAGGTGGGCAAGAAATACAAAGCGTTATTCCCTGCCATCAAAGAGGCGCTAGCCCGCGCAGACGCAGCCGAGTTGGCAGCCAAGCTACGTGCAGGAGAAACGCTCCAGTTAGCGGTCCAGGGGCAGGAAGTGGTCCTGACTTCGGAAGATGTAGAAGTGCAGGTCATTGCCCCTGAGGGCCACGTGTTGGCTGAGGAGGCTGGCTATGTCGTGTCCCTCGATACAGCCATCAGCGAGGAACTGCGGCTGGAGGGACTGGCGCGCGAGATCGTGCGCCGCATTCAGACCATGCGCAAGGATGCAGGTTTCCGCATCGAGGATACCATTACGACGTACTATCAAGCCGATGAGAGCTTGTTGCCGGTCTTTGAATCGTGGGGCGCGTACATTCGCCAGGAAACGCTGTCTACGCAACTGGTGCGCGGCGCACCACCGCCTGATGCTTTCGTCCAGACCCATGACTTGGACGGAGCGACGGTAACGCTGGGCGTGCGTCAGCAGAAGTAAATTCTTGCCAGCGCGCTATCCTGGGGTGAGCAATTGAGAGTTTTTGCATCAAATTAGTCCCATATTTACCGAAAATTTACCTAAAAACCACCGTATATTCACTTTACTGGTGTATCATCCGCGCCTGGGCAGGTTTCATGGCACATCGCACTCCCTCCGTAGCCACGCTGCACTCGCAATGTACCCTGGCCAACAACCAAGCCTAAACCTGTCCCGGGAGGAAAGGCGGCCGCAATCAGGCCGCCTTTCTTTTATAATTAACCACGGAGAGCACAGAGAGCACAGAGTGCACGGAGGCTTTTTAGCCCTTCACCGCAGGACACAAACATACGAGGGACTACAGCACTTCCGTCAAGATAGGTGCAGAAAAACGTCCTACCTTGTAGAAAAGAAGATTTCATACACTTGTGGTGACATAAATTCTTTCCCGCCGATCTTGGCGTTCTCGGCAGGGGGTGTTTTCCTCGACGCAGGAACGTCCTGAAGTTCAGATATGAGTTGGGACACTTAGGTGAACCTTGCCATCCCCAGTCTCCAGGGGTTTGTAG
>JBMFPM010000469.1:0-1638 GCA_049969135.1 Anaerolineae bacterium | reverse complement strand
TAGAATAGCTTGTTAGGAGCATCTATGGAGTTTCAAGAAGTTATCATGCGCCTGGATCATTTCTGGGCTGAAAGGGGCTGCCTCATCTGGCAGCCCTATAATGTGCAAGTGGGCGCTGGGACGATGAATCCAGCAACGGTGCTGCGCGTCTTGGGTCCAGAACCATGGAATGTGGCCTATGTTGAGCCTAGTATTCGCCCCGCTGACGGACGCTACGGGGAAAATCCCAACCGCTGGCAACAGTTCTATCAGTATCAAGTGATCCTAAAGCCGGACCCTGGCAACCCGGTGGAAATGTACCTGGACAGCCTGAAGGCACTGGGGATTAATCCCCGTGAGCACGATATCCGGCTTGTGGAAGATGATTGGGAATCGCCGGCACTGGGTGCCTGGGGTCTTGGTTGGGAGATCTGGATGGATGGCCAGGAAATTACCCAATTCACCTATTTCCAGCAGGCGGGAGGTTTCGACCTGGATCCGGTATCTGTGGAAATTACGTACGGTTTGGAGCGCATTGTGATGGTGCTACAAGGCGTACGTGACTTTGTCCACATTGATTGGGGACATGGCATCACCTATGGCGACATACTCCTTCGTTCCGAAGTTGAGCACTGCACTTATAATTTCGAGACCGCGAATGTCGAACGCCTGAAGCAAATGTATGACCTGTTCGAGGCTGAGGCCAGGAATGCGCTTGCTGCTGGCTTGGTGATCCCAGCTCACGATTATGTGTTAAAGTGTTCTCATACCTTTAATGTGTTGGATGCGCGCGGAGCGATCGGGGTTACGGAGCGAGCACGTTACTTTGCGCGCATGCGCGAGCTATCGCGTGAGGTTGCCAAAGCGTACCTGGCACAGCGTGAGGCGATGGGTTTCCCCTTCTTGAAGCGGACGGGTGGCACCGTTAGTTATCCATCGCCCGTTATTGAGACCCGGTCAGCCCAAGACCCTGCCTCACTGCTGTTGGAAATTGGTGTGGAAGAGTTACCAGCGTTGGATCTCGAGGGGGCTCTTGAGCAATTACAAATGAATACCCCTCAGATGCTATCTGAGGCCAGGTTAAATTTCGAGAGTGTGCGCGTTCTAGGCACCCCTCGCCGACTGGTAGTCCAGGTAGGTGGGCTTGCGCCTAGGCAAGCAGATGTGCAACGCGTGATCAAAGGGCCACCGGCAGATTTTGCGTTTGATGCACAAGGCCAGCCAACCAAAGCGGCAATAGGTTTTGCCAAAACGCAAGGCGTAAACGTGGCTGATCTCCAGGTGCGGGAATATGAGGGCAAGAATTACGTGGTCGCAGTCAAGACAGAGCATGGCCGTGCAACGAATGAAGTGTTGGCGGAAATCTTGCCCGAGCTTATTGCTTCGCTGAAATTCGCCAAGAGCATGCGCTGGAATGCAAGCAACGTGGCTTTTGCGCGGCCGATTCGTTGGCTTGTGGCATTACTAGGCGACCAAGTTGTACCTTTCACTTACGCCAATGTGCAAAGCGACCGCATTTCCCGGGGCCTTCGACCGCTTGGCTCGCCAGATATTGTGATCACGGATGCAGATGCGTATGACAGGATCATGGGAGCCAATTCCGTTCTGCTAGATCCCAAGGAACGAGAAAGCTGCATTCATTCACAAGCCGCGAATTTG
>JBMFPM010000468.1:0-1643 GCA_049969135.1 Anaerolineae bacterium | reverse complement strand
TGACTATCAATCTCGGCCTGTTCTTCATTGATAGGGATGTGGCTCTGTCTGAGAGTTTCCGTGCAAGCAAGGCAGAACTGACCTCTCTTGAGGGAAAGCCATTCAACGTCTCAGCTTCCTCCACGGACTCCCGAGCGCCAGCGTTGGCTGTATGGTGGAATGACGTGCATATTGTCTGGGAAGAACGCGGACGAGTCTATCATCGCTTCTTACGCGGGGGCACCTGGTCGCCGATCCGTAGTGTAGCTACAGGTGAGCAACCGGACATCGTTGTAGATACCTCTGGTATGGCCCATGTGGTTCTGGTCAATGAATTCGGTGGCAACTATGAAATTTATCACTGTCGCTGGAATGGCACTACATGGAGTCTGCCGCGCAATGTCTCAAATACCAGCGGTGTTTCTTCTTCACCGGCTATTGCGGTTGCTCCTGATGGGATGCTTCACGTGGTTTGGGCAGATAATACTCCGGGTTACAACGTCATCTACCATGCTTATTGGAATGGCACCTACTGGATCAATGAGCCAATCCCCAATGCTTTGGGTGGTGCACCAGCAATCGCTGTGGATATGGATGGAATGGTACACGTAGTGTGGCAGGATCGGGATACCCCCACTAGTCCTTACGAGATATATTACAGCCGGTGGGATGGAGCGAGTTGGTCTCTGCCTGAGAACTTGTCCGATAGTGCTATGGAGCAGTCCATCATTCCTAGTTTGGCAGTAGATGGGAGCAATGAAGCGCACATTCTTTGGCAGGAAAGGATAAACAGCCGCTACACCATTTATTATACATGGGGCAGAGTAGGCTTTTGGTCTATCCCCGAGAGGGTTTCCGAGGATGACGCGGATGCCTATTTGCCCAGCGCCGCCATAGCCCCTGGCAATATCGTTTATGCCGGCTGGGATGAGAGCACGGTAATTCTCTATTGCAAAAGGGTAAAGGCTGACAATAGTCCTTGGGGAGGACCAACGCTAGTTGTCAGCGATACGCAGGGAGTAGCTGATGTGCAACTTGCCGTTGGTGCAAATGGGCAGCTACATGCAGTTTGGGCCAATCGCATGGCAGAGGGGAACTGGGACGTGTTCTACCAGCGCCTCTCGGTCAGCCTTTTCCTGCCCGTCGTGCTCAAAGGCAGCGCCAGTTGAGGAAGAGGGGCTCTTTTCCCCTACACCATCGAACGCCGCAGGTGAATAAGCAGGATCGAAATGTCCGCCGGAGTAACTCCCTGAATCCTTGCTGCTTGCCCAACAGTTAGTGGCCGGAAGAGCGACAGTTTTTCTTGAGCTTCCTTGCGCAGCCCGGTAATTTGCTTGTAATCCAATTCCCGGGGGATGTGCCAATCTTCAAGGCGGCGCATATGCTCTATTTCAAGTTGCTGCTTCTCTATATACCCTTTGTATTTGGCTTCAATCTCTACTTGTTCGGTGACCTCTGGTGAAAGAGGAGTAGAGGCCGGGGCGAGGGCGGCAATGAGCTCATAGTTCACCTCAGGGCGACATAACAATTGCAACAGATTAATGTCCTTGCTCAGTGGCTCGAAGCCAAAGCGTTCCATTATTTCGTTCACCTGCGGGGAAGGCGGCAGCCAGGTGTGGGCCAGTCGTTGTAGTTCTGCGGCGATCTGTTGCCGTTTTTGCTCT
>JBMFPM010000467.1:0-1645 GCA_049969135.1 Anaerolineae bacterium | reverse complement strand
GCCATCGGCGGGTTTCGGGATGCCCAATGTGGCAGTGGCAATGGATTGCAACGAAGGCCGAAACCCCAGCCGACGCGCCAAGTACTCCATCATATCCACCGTAGGCAGCTCTGCCAAGGGTTCGCTGCTGTAACCACTGAGCACTTCATAATCAAAATCCAGGAGGTTATACCCCACTACCAGTTCGGCAGATTTCAACTCTGCAATCAGTTCCTTGACACGCTCTTCGGTATAGTGGTGATAGGTAGCTTGTGCGGTGTTATAGGTTACTGCTGCGGCGAGGCCCAATTTCCTGATGTTGGCACGACCACCTACTTCGTCAATGCTGTATTTCGTTTCCAGATCAAAGTAAACAATATGAATTTGCCCTTCCTCCGCGCCTCCCAGGCACGCAAAGCGAGGATTTGCCATGCCTGAATGTTTGTAAAAAGTCAGTATCGCGTATCTTTACTGTGCGTGGTGACGTACAACTCTGAGGTTACGAGCGGGTTTATTATACACAGTTTTGCGTGGATTAACGCAACGCTTTGTAAAACACAACCAGATCGTCCCCGGGGCTGTAAAAGTCAGGCACGCAAGTGCGGCCTGTATAGCCCAGATGTTTATAAAACTCACGTGCAGGCCTATATTCTGGCGTGCTGCTGGTTTCGAGGATCAGTAGGCGGGCCCCGGCTGCCCGCAGATGCTCCTCAGTCCAATTCAATAACGCGTGCCCTACTCCTCTCCCTTGGGCTGACTTACGAACTGCTACCCAGTAGATGTCATAGGTGCCTTCTGTCAATGGTGTGGGCCCAAAGCAGACAAAGCCAAGGAGGGAGCCTGCCTGGTCATAAGCACCGACGAAGGTATAATCTTGCTGTCCAGGCTTGTAGAGATACACCTGTAGAAGCTCATCCACACAGGAGACTTCTTCTGCAGTGAAAACTCCCACCTCTTCCGCAATGGTTAGAACAACTTCACGATCTCGTTCTTCAATGGGATGGATTGTCAGCAAGGATGTCCTCCGCAACGAAAGAAAGGATTTTGAGGATCATGTGCGCATAATCAAAGCCTGCGGCTAGAGCAGCGCGCGCAAAACCGGCATCAGGCGCCAGGGATGGGTTCGGATTCACCTCGAGTACATAGATTTCCTCCCCTCGTACGCGCATGTCCACACGCCCATACCCACATCGTCCACCTACAGCTTGCCATGCCCGCAATGCGGTGTCTCGAATGCGCTCTGCTAATTCTTCCGATACGCACGCTGGACAAATGACAGGGGTGTGGGTGTACTCGAACGATGCCTCTTCCCACTTGGCGGCAAAGGACACGATGCGTTTTTCAGGGCTGCCCAAAGCACTCAGGTCCACTTCAGCCAAAGGTAATACCTCGGGTGGACTGCCCCAAATGGAAATGTTGAATTCACGCCCGTCAATAAAGGACTCTACCAACACATTCTGGCGGTAGCGTTTTATGAGGTAAGCCACTCTGTCACGCAGGCTGGTCAAGTCATGCACAACAGCGTTAGCATCAATGCCAAGGCTGCTGTCTTCCGCCACTGGCTTGACAATCACAGGAAAAGTCAGGCTTTCCAAATTGCTCGCCTCTACCTCATCAGGCTGGGCAAAAACAAGCCAGGTCGGGGTAAGTACCCCGTTTCGTAGCA
>JBMFPM010000466.1:0-1647 GCA_049969135.1 Anaerolineae bacterium | reverse complement strand
CATGGACACAGGAGAGGTACTGTTCGCTCTAGGCACATGCAAAGTGCAAAAGGTGCTGGGCCCAAATGTCTCCGAATACATACGCGGCGTGAATCTCATCTACGCCCCGCCAGACACCGATGGCCATGGCACACAAGTCTGCAGCATTCTTGCCGGTGGCAACCCTGGATTGCGCCGCTATGTGGGGGTGGCTCCCGATGCTAGGCTACTGGTCGCCAACTGGTGGGATAACTCTTTTACAACTCTCATCCCATGGGCAGAGGCAAACGGCGCTCAGGTCATGCTCTACGAATTTGGCAGTTGGGTCCAGGAATTTATGGATGGTACATCGAATCTGGAACGTATGCTGGACGCAGAAGCAGCCAAAGGCATTATCCAAGTTGCCCCTGCCGGCAATCTCGCCGAGGGTAACAAACATGCAAGCTTTCTGCTGGGCACAACAGCACCTGGCAATATCGCTGACCTTCACTTTACCGTCCCTCCTGGATGGGGACTGAAGGAGATTTTGGTCAGCCTCCTCTGGCGCGCTCCCCTTGACGCGGTGGCTGTGCAGCTCATCGCACCCTCGGGTACCACGGTTTCCCTGCCCGGCAATGATTCGGTGCTTCTTGTCGAGGGTCATTATGTCACCAGTTCACGCGATCGCACTGATGCCACGTCCCGCTTCGACATCTGGATACACTATGGTGGTGCTGATGTCGCATCAGGCACCTGGACTTTGCGCCTGCGTAACCAAACCGCCTCCTGGGTCAATGTCCATGCCTACACAGCAGATGACAAGCTAGCGTGGAAAGGCGGCGTTGCCTTCCTTGACCATGTAGACAGCATGACCACTGTCACTTCGCCCGGCACCGCCAACAGCGCCATCACCGTCGCCTCCTACAGCACACGCGCAAGGGAAGGCACGACACTCCCTGGAGACCTCTCTCCCTTTAGCGGCCAGGGCCCGCGTATTGATGGCGAATGGGTCATGGACGTGGCCGCTCCTGGACATTACTCGGATATCGCCTGTGCCAGCTCCAAAGACATCCCTGGCGCAACCCTTGGCCAATATGCCTGGTTCGGTGGAACAAGCGCAGCAGCAGCCCATACCGCCGGGGCAGTAGCGCTCCTGTTGCAGAAAAATCCCTCCCTCAGCCCAGCCCTGCTGATGCAACTCCTGCAATCCAGCGCACGCCAAGATGCCTATACCGGCGTCCGAAACGAGAGATGGGGCTACGGTAAACTAGACGTCTGGGCTGCTATAGCCGCCATCCCGACCCCCACACCTACTTCTACTCCCACCCTCACCCCAACGATTACTCCCACCCCACGGGTGCGCTTCTTCCTGCCTCTCATCATACGCAAAGCGATGAGTAACGAGTGAGGAGTAATCGGGTTTGTAGTAAGCGCTTCAGCGCTTCAATCGCGCACTGAAGATGCGCACTACCAACAAGGAGGATGCCCACAAACACGTTTGTAGTAAGCGCTTCAGCGCTTCAATCGCGCACTGAAGATGCGCACTACCAACAAGGAGGATGCCCACAAACACGTTTGTAGTAAGCGCTTCAGCGCTTCAATCGCGCACTGAAGGCGCACACTACCAACAAAGAGGATGCCCACAAACACGTTTGGAGGAAGCGCTTCAGCGCTTCAATCGCGCACTGA
>JBMFPM010000465.1:0-1650 GCA_049969135.1 Anaerolineae bacterium | reverse complement strand
GAGCAAGCATGGGATACTGCGGTGCTGGTCGAGGCAGAAGGCTTTCGCTATTACTCATCGGAGGGCATCTACGAAGGGTTCGTCCGCAGTTGGCGCGATTTGTACGTGACCGGCATCACGGACAAGCCTGACCTATCCGATCTGGCCAGTGTCCGACAAAGGCTGCGGCAAGAGTACGCACCGTGGTTCAATCGGCAAGTCACGCTTTACTTCAGTCCTATAGATAACAGATTGCACTTGCACGGCGCAACCGTAGGATACTTTAACCTTGATGACGTACATCTTGTTGGGTACGCCGACCTCGACAGCGATAGCTACTTCGATCAGTGGACGTTCACCGTTCACCCTCAAGCCGAAACCCCTGCCGAGGGGGAAGCGAAGGAAGTCGCTGCAGAAGAAGCGGTGGTGGAAACGCCGCTCAAGTCATTGCAATACAGCCACGGATATTTGCTCTACGGGGATACAGAGCGGGTCAAGATCAGGCAGAGCCAGGTGCCGCGTAGCCTGTTCGAGGCATTGCCGCCACGCAACCACGAGGAATGGCTCGCCTTGGGCGAGCAACTGGAACGCTACGGCAAGGATTTCGCCGCGGATGATTTCCTGGGCATGATGGAGCAGTTCCAGGGACCCACCACGGAGATCATCGGGGCGCAAATAGAAGATTTCCGCCTGACCAAGGATGGCTTCCGTTTTGTGCTCCATCTCCAGCCTGGCTTCCGTGTCCTGGGCGATGAGAATGAGTGGGGAGCAGCGAACTTGCCGGCTGGCTCCTACCTGGTGCGCTACCAGGGTGTCTTCCAAATGCAACCCCTGACACAGCCATACGTCACCTTGCCCCAGGGAGCGCTCTCCTGCGACTCGCCCATGCCGCAGCAACTGCAATGGACAACGATCCGTGCTGTGTTCCACAACAGCGGATTGCGCGATTGCCGCTCCTTGCCTGCGCGCCTGTATGCTGCCCATGAGGGCGGCGCGCCGCTGTTGCTGGCTGAGGAGCGAGTCTCCGTGCCCGGCGAAGGCACGTACGTGTGGGAACAGCACTGGCCGCCAAACCAACCGGGCCGTTGGACGATATGGGTCGAGGTAGAGGGCGCGGAGGCGGTGCCTGGTGAGACACAACTGGGCGATATGGCACGCCTGGAGTTGGAAGTGGCGCCGGCGCCCATGCCGCAGATGTTTGCCCCACGGGAGGCTTACGACGGCGTGCGCTTCACCTTGCCCGTTGCCCTCCTGTTGGGGAGCGCGGGCTTGGCTGCTATGGCAGTGCTGGGACTCATCCTCAGCACGAGCACAAAGGGGGAGCAGGACTGGATGGAGAAGCGCTGTAAAAGGGAGCATGTCCCCCACTGTCATTCTAAGCGCAGCGAAGAATCTGCGCAAAGGTATTTTTGACAATGCTTTCAAAAGATAAGCCAATGCAAACCAAGGTCGCTAGGAACTGGCTGGGTGTCATCTACCTGTTCGCGCTTGCCATGCGCCTCCTGTATGCATTTCTGGCACCCCAAGTTGATCCTTTCCTGAAAGCCAATCCGTTGCATGGGGATGCTGCGTCCTACGATGGCATCGCGCGGAATCTACTTGCTGGATATGGCTTTGCCTCCTCTCCAGGGAAACCAACCGCTTTCTGGCCGCCGCTGTACCCCTTTTTCC
>JBMFPM010000464.1:0-1653 GCA_049969135.1 Anaerolineae bacterium | reverse complement strand
CGGGAAATCCTGGCGCAGAGCACAGCCCACAGCCGTAACCCTGGCAATCGTATGTGGCTGCACCACACGCGCTACAGGATAGTCTCCCAGATCCTGAATATACAGCCCATGGATGCCGTTTTCCAGGGCTATGGCTGCATTGCGCCGCACATAAGCGATGACCTCAGCCAAGGAAGGAGCTTGTGGCTGGGCTGCGCTGGGCATTGGCGGCAGATGAAGGGCAGCAATAACTCGCACCTCTTGGTTCCGCAGCAGCAAGCGGCTCATGGCAATACCTCTTCTTGCAACTCGCTGGTCTGGATGCGACTGATGCCCCCGCCACCCTCGATGCTGCGCCCTCCACCGAATGCTCGGAAATAATGCTCACCGAGCAATTGCGTACGATACTCCGCAAAGAGCATCCCTGCCAGGCCATAGAGCAAAGGCGAGAAAGCCTCCCGCACCTTGCCATACACTGGCAACACGATCTCGGCTTGAGCCGAAATCACTGCTTCCCCAAGTGGGACAACGGCAGCCACACGCCGTCCGATGGTTTTCGCAGCCACCGCTGCTTCACGGGCACGGTTGTTGCTCCGTCCCCCTGCGTCTATGAAGAAGGTAGGGGTATTGACGGCACGGGCAAAGTACTGCAGATGCGTCCATTCTTCCGTATCCTGCCCCAAGGCAGAATCTCCACTTGCCTCCAATAACTTGGCTGCACTGAACAGGGCTGTGCCGTAATTGGGGCCTCCGCCGACAAAGACAAACTCCTGTGCGTCCTTCCAGGATTGCACCAAGCTCTGAATCGCTTCCTCGTTGGCCTGTACAGTCGCTTCGATCGCATCGGGTACCGCCTCCAGTTCTTCATAAGCTGCCTTTACCGCTGCAGAAGACAGGAAACCGCGTGCTTCACCGATACGTATGGCGGCTATATAAAGCATGAGCAATGAAGCAATGTAGGAACGGACACCGGGCGTGGGCACAGGCGTTGGCGGAGGCGGGAGGCTGGTCTTCAAAACATGATGCGCAGAGCGTGCCAGGCGGCTTTGCGGCGCACCGGTAATGCCTATGGTCTTCGCGCCAACCTTGCCAGCCAAACGAACGGATTCGATTGTCCTTGCGACCTCTCCAGAGACGGAAATGCCAATCACCGCGGTGGTTTGTGGTTCAACGAGAAAAGGCACGGTATAGCGCGAGAAATGCAAAGCCATCATGGCTCGGGTAGGTAAGCCAGTTAGGGTATGAAAAGCCAGTTCTCCACCCAGAGCAGCCATGTGAGAGTCGCCACAGCCTACTAAATAGATAGATTTGAGTTGCGAACAAAGGGCAGGTGTCAGCGTTTCGTCTGCAGCTTCCTGGAATGCTGGCAGGGCTTCTCGCACCATCTCGGGCAGGCTATGAATTTGTTCTAACATGGCGGTTGAGCTTGTGGTCATCTTGCCTCCTTAGTTATCTTTAGCACAAAGCGCGGTAGAGAGTTTCTTTCCATCGCGGTATGTCAATGGCCTTGCAAACTTCAATATTGGGCTCATGATTGGTCACGCGCAACTCATCCACGACGGTCATGCCCCGTGTCAATTCGCTTGTGGTCTCCACATCCACATAGTAGTGGCCCAGAGAAGTGCAGATCGTGCGGTCAATTGCGACGGACATAGCCACCGGGTCAGGCAGAGC
>JBMFPM010000463.1:0-1657 GCA_049969135.1 Anaerolineae bacterium | reverse complement strand
ACCCACTGCTTGTGCTACTGCATCAACAACGTCTCGTGCCGTCGGCAGTACGCCAAAGGGTGTCGCATAGTGCTGCTTGGTTAGGGTCAGCCGGCCATCGCGGCCATAATGGTTTGTACCGAACAGCACTGCCAGTTCTGCTGCTTGCGCCATTTCGGCTGCTCGCTTCCATACGCGGGCATAAACCGTTCCCCCACGCGCATAATCAATGTGTGGGCAGATCAAACCACGCCCATCAGCAGGATAGGGATTTACATTGTTTGCTGCATCCAGGTAACCCTGCAACAGCTTACGCAGTTCCTCCGCTTCGGCGGGATACGATAACCCAGCGCTAGCAGGGCGACGGAAGGGAGCCTCGCGGTATTCTCGCAGCGCGAGTTCCTGTGCTTTGGCGGAGCGCTCGTTGTCCAGAAGCAAAGCATCATCGAGCACAGACAGGAATTGTTCTATCGTGTTCGGTGCAACACGCACCCCAAACCGGATAGCCAGTGCAGCAGAGATAGCATTGCTGTCGCGCGTGCCATCGCATAGCGCCAGTATCGGACCCAGATGTTGAGGGATAATGACGGTCTTGTCCGTCAATTGCAGAGGGTCACGTAGAAGGATCCCGGATTGCCCACCATGTACGATAGGGCGAGCATCGATAGCTCGCAGCTTGGGAAAGGAATGCTCAGCGATTTGCATCACCTCTTTGGCAATGTCATATATGCTTCCACTACTTGGCGAAACAGCGGAGCGGCATTGCGCCCGCCTTCGCCCCCGTGCTCCAACACAACGGCTACGGCGATCTGCGGATCTTCCACTGGCGCATAGCCCACAAACCAGGCATGGGGTTCACCTGGTGGAGTTTCTGCAGTGCCGGATTTGCCCGCCATACGTATCGTGGCACCGATGAAAGCCCGTGATGCCGTGCCATACCGGCACACGCCTTCCATGGCTTGTTGCACAACCTGAAGGTTTGCCGGTGAAATGGGCAATTGTCCCAACACCTGCGGTGGAAAATCCTGCATATCATCGCCCATCAGTGAACCAATGCGCTGCACCAAACGTGGACGGTACAGCGTGCCCCCATTGGCTACGGCTGCCACTAGATTCGCCATCTGCAAAGGCGTTACCAACACATCACCCTGCCCAATCGCCATATTGACTGCATCGCGCGGCAACCACTGTTGCTCTGCTCCCGAATAGTGCTGTGCTTTCCAATCTGGATCGGCAATAAGCCCTGGCGCCTCGTCTAGGGCATTTAATCCAGTTGGGGCGCCCAAGCCAAAAATGCGTGCCCAGCGCGGCAGGGCATAGGGATCGCGTTCGTTCAATGCTTTGCCGATCTCCCAGAAAACCGTGTCGCAGGATTGAACCAGGCCATTCAACAAGTTCAGGGTCCCATGCCCGCTTGGTAGCCAACAATAACGAGTGGCACCATCTGCCAATCCATCCCATCGTCCGGCGCAATAAAAACTGCTGTGCTGAGTCAGTCCTAGTTCCTGCATGCCTGCGGACATGGTTACGATCTTGAACGTTGAACCAGGTGGGTAGAGCCCTGCGATGGCACGGTTCAAGAATGGACGTTGCGGGTCATTCAGCAAAGCTTGTCGTTGCTGCGTGGTGCCGGTAATGAACAAATTCGGGTCGTATCCGGGATGGCTGACCATCGCCA
>JBMFPM010000462.1:0-1678 GCA_049969135.1 Anaerolineae bacterium | reverse complement strand
AGAATATGAAAGCCAAAGGTGGCCGTAAACTCAAACCCGGGCAAAATGAGCATCTTTTTCTCTAGACGCCGATATTCTTCGAGCTCTTGCTTCTCCTCGCTGCGTAAGCGTTTTAGCCGTTCGAGCAATTCCAATTCGTGAATGCGCGTCCTGAGCGCGGCAATGCCGGCTACCGTGTTGTGATCTGTTATAGCAATAATGTCCAGACCACGTTCCTCGGCTTTCTGCAGGATTTGCAGATAAGTAACATTCGGTTGTTGATAACAGGATGAGGCTGGCGTATGGATATGCAAATCCATACGCCGCCAACTCATTCGTTGCATTTCTTTTTTATGCCTCGGCACTTTTCTTCGTTCTCTTCCTCTTATTATTCTGTTTTGCTTTGGGGAGGCCATCAGTCAATGCTGCGGCCAGCACTTCGTCCACGGTTTCTACCAAGACGAACTTCATCGCTTTCCTGACCTCCTCCGGTACCTCTTCCAAGTCAGGTTCATTGCGCTTGGGCAGGATGACCGTGTCCAGGCCTGCCCTCCGCGCTGCCAATACTTTTTCCTTTACACCGCCAATGGGCAACACTTGACCGCGCAATGTGATCTCTCCGGTCATCCCTACTTTGGGGTTCACAGGCCGGCCCGTAAGCAATGACACCAGCGCTGTCGCCATCGTCACTCCAGCGGAAGGACCGTCCTTAGGAATAGCCCCGGCAGGAATGTGCAGATGGATATCGCTCTTGGCAAAGATGTCATCGGGAATGCCCAGGTCTTTCGCCTTTGAACGCACGTAGCTCAAAGCTGCTTGGGCCGATTCTTTCATCACGTCGCCCAATTGGCCTGTGATTAAGAACCCTTTGTTACCTGGCATGCGCGTGGCTTCGACAAAGATAATGTCTCCACCAGTGGCAGTCCAAGCGATCCCAGTAGCCACTCCCGGAACCATCGTCCGCTCTGCCGCTTCGAAGAAATAGCGCGGTTTGCCCAGCATCTCTACAACCACTTCGGGTGTGATCACCGTTTTCCCGGTTCTCTTCCCTGCTGCTATTTGCGTTGCCACTTTGCGGCAAATGGCGCCAATCTCACGCTCCAGGTTGCGCAGCCCCGCCTCGCGGGTATAGTCGCGGATAATTCGCTGCAGCGCCTCGTCGGTGAACTCAATCTCATCTTTGGTCAACGCATTCTCTCGCAACTGCCGCGGGATCAGATAACCGTGAGCAATCTTGACTTTTTCCTCCTCGGTGTAGCCTGACAACTGCAGAATCTCCATGCGGTCCTTCAACGGCGCCGGAATGGGATCAAGCAAGTTTGCTGTGGTAATAAACATGACTTGTGATAGGTCAAAGGGCACATCTAGATAGTGGTCTCGGAACTCCCGGTTCTGTTCCGGATCAAGCACTTCTAGCAGAGCGGAGGCAGGATCACCACGCCAGTCTGTCCCGATCTTGTCTACCTCGTCCAACATAAAAACGGGGTTCTTGGTACCAACCCGCTTGATTGCCTGGATGATTCGCCCAGGCATGGCTCCGATGTAGGTACGGCGGTGCCCACGGATTTCTGCTTCGTCGCGTATTCCACCCAAGGACATGCGCGTGAACTTGCGGCCCAGGGCACGGGCAATGGATTGTCCCAGCGATGTCTTCCCCGTTCCTGGTGGGCCCACAAAGCACAAGATCACCCCTTCCCGT
>JBMFPM010000461.1:0-1680 GCA_049969135.1 Anaerolineae bacterium | reverse complement strand
GGTCATGGCATTTCTCTCATCACTCACATATTCCACTGCTCATTGTAGTGATCTTGCAAATGGGAATCAAAAAGCCCCAAAGGCTTCAACCTTTGAGGCTTTTCGCTTATGCTGCTTTTTTGAGGCATAACATGCGCTGAACTGTTTCAGAAACAGGCGCATAGTGATCGAATTCCATGCTGAATGTTCCGCGTCCTTGTGTGCGGGAGCGCATGCTGCTGGCATAACCAAACATGGTTGCCAAAGGCACATGAGCAACTACACTTTGTGTATCTCCGTGCCTTTCTAGGCTGAGAATAGTCGCTCGGCGGATTTTGAGGTCTGCCACTACTTCCCCTGTATATTCGTTCGGTGCGATCACTTCCAGGCGCATAATGGGTTCTAGGATGACAGGTGCAGCCTTGGCAGCACCGTCCTGAAGAGCCATGGAAGCCGCAGCGTGGAAGGCGATGTCAGAAGAATCTACTTCATGATAGTTGCCATCTACAAGGGTAACCTTGATGTCAATGATAGGGTTCTCTGCTAGCACACCACGTTGCAGGGCATCGCGCACACCCGCTTCGATAGCCGGGACATATTTGCGCGGAATGGAAGCACCATGCAGCGCGTCCTCAAATACAAAACCGCTACCAGCGGGTAAGGGCTCTAGTTCCAGGATAACGTGGGCGAATTGACCATGGCCGCCAGTCTGGCGTACGAGTCGGTATTCCCCACGGGCTGGTCTTGTGATGGTCTCACAATAAGCAACTTGAGGTTCACCTACGTTCGCATGAACGTTAAACTCACGCCTCATGCGTTCGACAAATACTTCCAGGTGGAGTTCTCCCATGCCTGAGATGATTGTCTGTCCGGTCCGTTCGTCCTGGCGCACGTGGATCGTGGGGTCTTCATCTGCGAGACGTTGCAGGCAGATACCCAACTTCGCCAAATCCGCCTTGCTCTGTGGTTCCACCGCTAGTGATACCACAGGGGTAGGGAAGGCAATTTTCTCTAGAGCAACTGGCCTTACCGGATCGCACAGAGTCTCACCGGTTGCTGCTGCTTTGAAGCCCAGCACAGCGCCAATATCGCCTGCGCGGATTTCCTCGACCTCTTCACGCCGGTTAGCATGGACGCGTACAATGCGCCCAACTCGTTCCTTGTCTCCGCGATTCGCATTCAGGAGGGTTTGTCCATGCTTCAAGGTACCAGAATACATACGGAGGTATACCAAGCGCCCCATGTATGGATCCGTGACGATTTTGAAAACCAGTGCTGCAGCCGGTTCACATGGATCGGCATGGCATACTACCTCTTCCTCTGATCCTGGCGCAGTGCCGCGAATGGCTGGTATGTCTAGTGGCGAGGGCAGGTAGGCAACTATGGCATCGAGTACACTTTGCACACCCTTGTTGCGCAAGGACGAGCCACACAGGAAGGGAACTATATGCCCAGCCAGTGTCTCACGGCGCAAGACGGAATGCAGCAAATGTGTTGGTATCTCCTTGCCCTCTAGATAGAGAAAGGCAATCTCATCATCCCAGTCAGCCAGTTGCTCCACCATGCGCTCGCGGTACTGCCTGGCTGCATCTAGGATTTGTACAGGGATAGCCGTGATATAAAGCTGTTCGTTTTCCTTCCCTGGTGTTGTAAGATCGGCTCCATTGAAAAGAACGGCGTGCATCTCAATGAGGTCTACAA
>JBMFPM010000460.1:0-1688 GCA_049969135.1 Anaerolineae bacterium | reverse complement strand
GTCGAACCACCAGCTCTCTCAGCTTTCCACTGCCGACGGGACAGGCTCTGGTTACCTTTGTTACCCGCTCGGTAATGCCACTTCCTGTTGTTTCGATCTCTGTAGTTCGGTTATTCGCGTCTTTGACTGTAGCTAGATTACCAGTCTGAGAATTATACTCGCATGTTATGCGATTTCCAGACCGGTCCTCAATATAGTGAATTCTACCTTCGGCAATACCGCCTTCGGGCATGAAGTGATACTTCCCGCCAGCCTTGAGTGTAAGTATAACAACGCCGTTAACTAGCTCAATTGTGTCTCGATAACCGTAGCTGCGCATAGAGGCGCGCCCCAAATACTCGTTGCCATCCCATTCGTAGGTTTCGATCCGGCCGTTGTCCCTGTGCACTTGAAGTGAGGGATAACTAGGATCCGACGATGGCAAGAAGAACACTTTCATATCGTACGGGCTGCGCCACCCACGGCCGAAGATGCCGGTATTGGAGTTCTCATTGCTGTAGGTTAGAGTGAAAGCGACCTGCGATCCATTGCCTGGGTTGTACCATATCGGTGTGTCCTTAACAAGGATATTCAGGTTAGTTACGTTTACCTTCCACGATGGGGAGCCGCCGCTTGGAGGTCCACCGCTTGCACATCCTCCTGATCCGCATCCTCCACCGTCGCCTCCACCTGAAAAGGCTTGCTGACACTCATCAGGGCAGTCTCCGAGACATTCGTCATCATCAGCCTGTCCACAGCAACCACCCCATGTTTCCTTTGCCACAGCCATAGCAACAGGTTCTTCTTTAGTGGAAGGATCAAAACTCAGCGCCACTCCAGACCAAATTTTGCCGAGGGCGTCCAAAGACATCTCGTGCTTGCCGACAATGGAGTCCTCCAACTGAACTACGTCGTCACTAATGCCAGTGACCGCGACGTAGTGATTTGGATTGACATGCGCGAGTATGGGCAGACTCGATTTCTTCAAGTCCTCAATGGAAAGCAACTTCGGGTGTGCCATCACGCCCTGCTTGCCAGCTTCAGTTCTCAACTGATCAAGGGAAACACCATCAATGGTGGCCTTGATTTCCCGCGCACTGGTTGCCTGGGAATGCTTGCCAAGTGCATCTAAACAAGCGGCCAAAGCCACAGGACCACAGTTGATCTGAGCTTGTCGCTTGCCCTTTGTCATAATGAGCTTGCGTGCTCGATAGTTCGCATATCTGAACTGGTCCCATGAAGGACTCATCTTCAGAGCGTTAGTATAGTATTCTACTGCCTCATCGAACCGTCCGCCCCGCTCGGCTACATTTCCCAAGCGTATCTTGGCCTTCGTTGCGGCGATGTTTTTCGGATGAGCATCGATTACCTTGTTAAAAATCGCTCGCGCATCATCTAGCCTGTTCAGGTACGTAAGGTAGCATCCAATGTGAAGATCGGATTCAGCAGTCCACCTGCTATTGGGATTCTTTGAGGAGAACTCTCGAAGTAGCTTCTCCCCATCGGCATAGCGGTGTTTGAACCAAATACCCATTGCGTCATTGAATTCTTTGTCTTCTTGGGCTACTGCAGCCTTGTTAGTTGGAGTGAGTACGGCCTCATCCATTGCAAAGGCACACTCAAATCCTGTCAACAGGATAACCAGGCTCAAGGGTGGATCCTGTCCCGTCGGCAGTGGAAAGCTGAGAGAGCTGGTGGTTCGACTCCGA
>JBMFPM010000459.1:0-1695 GCA_049969135.1 Anaerolineae bacterium | reverse complement strand
AGGATAAAGTCGCGCCGCTGGAGCAATTCGCTGTAGTGCTCGCCCATAAGGTCTATCACTACTTTGAGCACCTCAGCGATAAAAGGCCGCGTGAAGCCGAGTAGCTTGCCATGGCGTGCTGCGCGGCGCAAAATAAGGCGCAGTACATAGTTACGGCCTTCGTTGCCCGGCAACACGCCGTCAGCAATGAGAAAGGCAATGGCGCGGGCATGGTCTGCGATCACACGATACGAAACAATTTGCTCTTCACGTCGTGCATCACTATGTCCAAGTAATTCCTGCGTGCGTTGGATAATGGGCCAGAACAGGTCCGTTTCATAATTGCTGTTCGCACCTTGCATTACAGCAGTGATGCGTTCCATACCCATGCCCGTGTCTATGCTGGGCTTGGGGAGTGGGCGGGTTGTCCCATCGGCGGTCGTTTCGTACTGCATAAAGACGAGGTTCCACAATTCCCACCAGCGCTCGCATTCGATAGTTAGGTTACAATCGGAGCGGCCGCAGGTGCAATGCTCCGGGCCTCGATCGTACACGATCTCAGAACAGGGGCCATTGGGGCCGGTGTCGCCCATTGCCCAGAAGTTATCCTTCTTGCCCATACGCGTAATGCGTGAAGCAGGTACTCCCGCCACTTCCTGCCACAGGGCAAAAGCCTCATCATCCTCAACATAGATTGTGGGGTAGAGACGATCCTTGTCCAACCCCAGCACTTCGGTCAAAAATTCCCAGGCATAAGCGATAGCTTCGCGCTTGAAATAGTCGCCAAAGGAGAAATTGCCCAGCATTTCGAAGAAGGTATGATGACGTGGTGAGGGGCCTACATTCTCTAGATCATTGTGCTTACCGCTCACGCGCATGCATTTTTGCGCTGTAGTAGCGCGGGTGTAGGAACGCTTTTCCACGCCCAGAAAGATATCCTTGAATTGCACCATGCCCGCATTGGTGAAGAGCAAGGTTGGGTCATTGGCAGGGATAAGAGAAGAGCTGGGCACTATGGTGTGGCCTCTCTCTTGAAAGTAGGAAAGGAAAGTGCGACGGATTTCTGCGCTGGTAATCATAGCATACTCCTATGCGGTCTTTTCCATGCCCCAGTCCACGAGCGGCTGTTGCCGTTTACGCTCACGGATGGTCTGGGCATCAATGACAACCTGCTTGATGTCTTGACGCGAAGGGATCTCGTACATCACTTCCAGCAGGGTCTCTTCGATGATCGTGCGCAAGCCACGAGCGCCCATACGATAGCGATAGGCTTCGCGCGCTGTCTCGCGCAGCGCATCCTCAGTAAAGACCAGTTCGACGCCATCGAGGGCGAAGAGTTTTTGAAATTGTTTCACAATCGCATTCTTGGGTTGCGTGAGAATGCGCATAAGCATTTCTTCATCGAGCGGATCCACGCTAACCACTACCGGCAGCCGACCGACAAACTCAGGAATCAGGCCAAACTCCAACAAATCGTCCGAGATGACGTGCTTGAGCAATTCCGCGCGTGTCTCCTCAGCCTTCTCGCGGGTAGTAGCGCTTTTGAACCCCAGTGTGCGATGCGAACCTAACCGCCTTGCCGTGATTTTTTCCAAGCCCTCGAAAGCACCACCGCAGATGAACAGGATGTCGGTGGTATCCAGTTGAATGTATTCCTGATGCGGATGTTTGCGCCCACCCTGTGGCGGTACATTTGCTACGGTACCTTCCAGAATT
>JBMFPM010000458.1:0-1701 GCA_049969135.1 Anaerolineae bacterium | reverse complement strand
CAGGGTATAGCCCGGCGCCTACTGCCGCGCAGATCGCTGCTCCCAGGCTGCTAGCTTCGCGCACGCGTGGTACCTGCACCTCATGCTGGCATACATTGGCAACGATCTGCGCAAAAAGTCTGGAACGAGCTAATCCGCCACACAAGTTCAAGGAATGCAACTCTTGGCCGCTGATGGTTACCAATTGTTCGATATTTCCACGCACAGCATAAGCGATGTTCTCCAGGATCGCCCGGCCAAAGGAGCCACGCGTTGGTGGGCGCTCCGTACCTCCCAGAAATGGAAACACAAAGGTAGATTTGGGTGGAAAAGCCAGCTCCCGGAAGTTGGCAATCTGTGGGCCTGTTACTGCCAATACTTCCCCAGGTTGTGCCTGCTGCATTTCGTCTTCTAGCCTGTAGTAATCGGCCATACCGATCCCGACAAATGTCTGGCAAAACCAGCGAAAGGCGGTACCGGCTAGCCCTGCATTGCTCTCCAAGACCCAACGTCCTGGGATGACATAGGCGCCCAAGTGCAGCCGGTGCATTTCATCGAAAACAGGTCGCGAAAGCACCATCTGTATGGGCATGGTCGTCCCCGCGATGACGGTAGTGGTACCATCTTCCCAGGCGTCGCAACCTAGGCACGCAGCTTGGGAATCTCCTGCACCGGCCGCCACGGGGATGCCCTCGGGCAATCCAAACGCCTGGGCTGCCTGTGCAGTCAACGTGCCCACAGCCTGACCAGGCTGATAGCAAGGGGGCTGAAGTCGGGCTGAGTAGCCCAAGCATTGGGCTAGCTCAGAAGACCAAGTGCACTGCACGACATCAAAAAGCATAGAGGAACTGGCGTTCGTTGGCTCTGAACAGAGCTTACCGCTGAGGCGGTAGATCAGCCAGTCACTGATCATCAAGACCTGTGCAATACGCTCGTAGATTTCGGGACGATGATGCCGAAACCACCACAAGCGGGCAGCAGCGTCCAAACCTAATGGCCAGCGCCCGGTGATACGGTAGATAGTTTCGCCGAATTGGTTGGCGATCTCTTCGGCATGCAGCACTCCACGAGCATCGCGATTGGTGCCACAATAAAGTTCGCGGCCATTGGCATCCAAGAAAACGACGCCATCGCGCTGGCTGGTCACACTAATGCCACGCACTTCCTGTGGGCGGATGCTGACTTGCGCCATGGCTCGTTTGGTGGTGCGGCACAGGACAGCCCACATCTCTTGGGGGTCGAATTCTGCTCCCAAGGGTTCATCTTCGGGGACATGGGGAGCCCAATCTTCCGAGGCAGCGGAGAGTTCGTTGCCTTGTAGGTCAAATATGACACTGCGCCCCGAACCGCTGCCCGCGTCCAGAGCGATCAGGCAGTCTCTTTTCATTATTTACCTGCATTGCGGAGATATTGTTCGCTTGTACCAATCAAATGGCTGGGTAAGCTACCAATGGAAGCGCTCTAGAACCTGCGGGTTGGCGCAGTACAATGGTCGTTGCCCTTCAAAAAGGCGCACCAAATCCGCTACAGCGATGCGTGATTGGTGGGTAATCACCTCGGCGGTGCTGCCCCCAATATGGGGCGTAGCGATGACATTGTCCAGACTGAGCAATGGATGATCTGGTGGTGGAGGTTCGTCCTTGAATACGTCCAATGCCGCGCCAGCCAGGTGCCCATTGCGCAACGCATGATAGAGGGCGGTTTCATCCGCCAGAGCCGGTC
>JBMFPM010000457.1:0-1716 GCA_049969135.1 Anaerolineae bacterium | reverse complement strand
GCGAAGTAGCACGTCGCTTGCAGGAGATCTACACAGGTGAAAAAGCCTGACGGTCGGCACCTTATCGTTCTGATGCATTTGCTTGCCTTGTGCGCATTGGCGGGTTTAGGCCCTATGTCCCCATGGATGTGGCATGCCCGAGAATGGTTCTACCCGCTTTGTGTCGCAATAGTTGTTCTGTACCTGTGGGCTGTCTGGTCCTGGACGAGGATTGCGCGTAGCCTCTTCGATCCCTATGTGATGTTCCTTACCGCAGCGACACTTTTCAACGGTGGCCATGCCTTCCTGGAGGTGTTTGACCTCAATCGAGATGGCATTCTAAGAGGGGCTTTCTCCAGCGAAACCATCTCTAGGACGCTCTACGCAGTTGCCTTAGGCCTTACAGCGGTGCACTGTGGCGCCCTGCTGGGGGCATGGGTCTGTAGACGACGGGATCAAAGACTTGCTCTGAATCGGATGAACGGTCCGCTCACGCGCTCGTTTGCCTGGGAAGACAGGGCCTGTTGGCTCGTCGGATGGTGTCTGTTTGCCATCGCGATTGTGCCTACGCTGATGCTCATCCGGCAAAGCATTGCTATCGTGATGTCCTCCGGCTACTTTGCGCTTTACCAGCAACAACGGGCTGTCTCCTTTGCGGCGCTACCACGCGTTCTGTCCAGCTTTTTGATACCTTCAGCCATGTTTATGCTGGCAGCTAGCAGG
Organism: Anaerolineae bacterium; assembly: GCA_049969135.1. Taxonomy (GTDB): domain Bacteria; phylum Chloroflexota; class Anaerolineae; order UBA2200; family UBA2200; genus JACIWX01. Next base: position 1,014 of record JBMFPM010000457.1, on the reverse strand, counting down.
GAGCAGCTCTCTGGGCGAGTGATCTCAGCATTGATCATCCTGGGTTATGCCGGCATTCACTTCTTTCTGGGTTCTCGGGTCAATGCAGCTATGCCGCTCATCGCCTATGCATGGCTCTGGCATCGACGTGTTGGGCAGTTGCCTGCGCTATTGCTTCTCTCTGCTGGCATAGTAGTGCTGTTCATTGTCTTCCCATTGGTTTCATTTATTCGTATGACACCGGGCGCGGAGCGGATGAGCCTCATCGCAATATGGGATGCCTTGAGGTCTATTCGCAACCCTGCTGTCAGTATACTGGCCGAGATGGGTGATTCCATGCGCACCATAGCGTATACACTCGAGCTGGTGCCGGCAAGTCGCCCATTTGATGGGGGCATGACATATCTTTACGGGCTGTTGACCATTTTCCCCAACGCGTTCTGGCAGGTACATCCTACCGTCGCACGTGGCATGGCGTCGGATTGGTTAGTGCGAACTGTGGCGCCAGCGTATGCCGCGGCTGGCGGAGGCTTCGGTTACTCCTTTCTGGCAGAGGCGTATCTCAATTTCGGCTGGGCAGGCCTGCTATTAGTTCCCGCTGTGATCGGGTTCTTGTTGGTGAGATTTGTTCTGTGGGCACAACGAGGTGGCCGCGCTAGGGCGCTGGCGACGGTGGCATCCTTTACCTCATTTTTCCTGGTGTTCGCTCGTAGTGAGTTTGGGAACATGCCTCGTATGCTAGTATGGTATGCATTGCTGCCGAGCTTGCTTGTGTTTCTGGTTCTGGCTTTTAGATCTGCTCGAGATGGCCAGAGGCACAGAGCTGAGTTTGTTCGGGGATCGTCGTTCCGACGCTTGGGCCTACCAACTAAGCTCGCTAATATTGTTCCGGATCGTGACAAGTGATTAATAACGGCATAGACTGACTGAAGCGGTTGGGATTGAACTGTGTCCCTTCGAATACTCTATACAACGATTGGCTACAAGCCCGGTTATCGCCTAGGGGGGCCGGTGCTGTCCGTATCGGCCACAGCT
>JBMFPM010000456.1:0-1740 GCA_049969135.1 Anaerolineae bacterium | reverse complement strand
TGCATCTACTGCAAACAGTGCGAGGTCGCCAGCCCGGAAACTTTTCAGGTTATTCACCCCTTTGAGGGCATTATCCGCTTGGAGAGAAGCCTCTGTCCGCCCGGCTGTCAAGCCTGCGCGGACATCTGTCCCACCCATGCTCTGTTCATGAGCAATGGGAGTCTGATCCTCGATGACCGTTTCTGTCTCTACTGTGGCGCCTGCACGCAGGTCTGTCCGGTGCCAGAGGCTCTGTTGGTCAGGCGGCACCGCGTGCGCCACACGCCCATCAAATCTGGGGCTTGGATCGCCGCGGTGGAGAAGCTAATTTCCCTGGAAATGGCATCGCAGGAATTGGAACTGAAATCTCAAGCCAAGAGGCGTGATGCCCTAAAGTTTATGCCTGGGGTGCCGAAAGCCAAAGAGTAAGGAAAAACCCCAAAGGTTCTAGGAACCTTTGGGGTTTCTTATTTTACCATCCCCATCGCTCTTGGATGAGGTTTGCCACCAGGGCGGTCCAGCCGGTTTGGTGGTCAGCGCCGAGGCCCTTGCCGGTCTCTGCGTGGTAGTACTCGAAGAAATGGTGCGTGGCTTGCCATTCCTGTTCCACTGTGCGGACTAGATTCTCACGCAGCCTTTCAGCTAGGGTAGCGTCATGCTCTTTCAGCGCTTGTACCAGCAGGTAGTTGATTGGCATCCAGATAGGCCCACGCCAGTTGGAGTTTTTCCAGCCAGAGGTAGAATAGCCCGCTTCATACATGGTTTCATTGCGCGCCATGCTGCGGATGCCATAATCAGACCAGAACTCATAAGGATTACTTATGTGAGCAAGCACACGTTTGGCTTGCTCTTCATTCGGCACGCCAGCAATCAGTGGAATCAAGCCTACATAGGATTTGATGCGCAGCAGGCCATTGGCATCGCGGTCGTAGTAGAAGCCATCTTCCTCGTTCCACAGCTCACGATTGATGTGTTGAACCAATGCAGCATAGTCACTCTCATATTGAGCCGTGCGATTGGCATAGCCGAGCGCCTGAGCAATGAGACCCATATGCTTGGCAAAGAAAGCCATCCAAGCGGAAGTGTCTGCTTGCTCTACATCCGGCCCATTGGGGCGAGGGATGTTATCCATGCCCATGAATCCACCCGTGTACAAGCCATCCCCATCCTCATCAAGGGCTGAGCGGCAGTAGGAGTAATGCAATTCCAGTCTGGGGAAGATGCGCTCGAGGAAGTAACGGTCGCCGTCGGCCCGGTAAATTTCCCAGGCAGCCCAGGCAAAAAGGGGAGGCGTTTCGTTATCCAGGGACCATTCCACATTCGGCACATGGCCCGTATCTGTCTGCCAGCGTGGGCTGAGGAACAGCAGTAGGTTATCCTTTGCCAGCATAATGTCCGCGAGCGTGGCGACCTTGGCTTCAAAGCAGGTATCCCACATCGCCGGCCAGGGAAACTCCCACTTGTCCGGCACAAGCACCACATCGTGCAAATTCACTCTTCCATTCCAATGTGCCTCAAATGAGCCATCGTATGCGTAGTACATCTTGTTCCACAATAGGTTCATCAAGGCATAGCGGTAGAGATCTTGGTGTTCTGTTACCTGGCCTTGATAGAGTGTTTCTGCTTCCCCTTGCCGTGCAGAGAGGATCGCATGGGCATTCACCAAAGTGGCATCTGCGTTGCGCTCTGCTTCCTTCGTGGTGGCGGCATTGGCGAGCGCCAGATACAGGGTCTGTGATTCACCAGCTTGTAGAGACAAGG
>JBMFPM010000455.1:0-1757 GCA_049969135.1 Anaerolineae bacterium | reverse complement strand
TTACAGGCAATTGGGAGCGCAGCTGAGGGCGCCGAATTCGCAGCCCAAGGTCAGAGCATCCTGTTCAAGATCGAGAACCTCAGCAAGCCCGTCATCGCTGCCATTAATGGCTATGCATTAGGTGGTGGGTGTGAACTAGCCATGGCCTGCGACATCCGCGTCGCAGCGGACACAGCAAAGCTCGGACAGCCAGAAATCAACTTGGGCATTATACCTGGCTATGGCGGCACGCAGAGACTGCCTAGGCTAGTAGGTAAGGGATATGCCAAATGGTTAATCCTCAGTGGTGATATGATCTCTGCGCAGGAGGCTTTGCGCATTGGCTTGGTCGAGATGGTGGTCCCGGCAGAGGAACTGATGGCTAAGGCACGAGAGTTAGCTCATAAGCTTGCACACAAGGCTCCACTGGCAGTCGCTTGGGCTAAAGCGAGCATCAATAGGGGCTCGGAGACTGATCTGGTCACTGGCTGCGCGTTTGAAGCCAGCCAGTTTGGGCTGGTCTGTGCTACCGAGGACCGCGTGGAAGGGACGACAGCTTTCCTGGAGAAACGCCCGGCGCAGTTCAAAGGCAAATAATCTCTATGAAATGGTGTGGGGTGCAATCCGAGCAGAGAGGCCAGCAGGTTCTGGTCCACAGCCTGTCTATCTTGATACTGTTGCTGGCATTGACCCTGCGCTGGTATCGCATCGAAGCCCAAAGCTTGTGGAATGATGAGGGCACTAGCGTTGCCCTTGCTGCAAGAGACCTAGCAGCGATCACCAGAGGTGCAGCGAATGACATCCATCCCCCGCTGTATTACTACACCCTCCATTTTTGGATAAAGCTCTTTGGACATAGCGAACTGGCCGTGCGTTCCTTGTCTGCACTGCTGGGTACAGTATTAGTGTTGATGACCTTTGTCCTTGGGCACTCTCTGGCTGGGGACAGCGTGGGCTTGCTTGCTGCGTTGTTCGCCGCTTTATCCCCTTTCCAAATCTATTACTCCCAGGAAACACGCATGTACATGCTCAGCGCCCTTCTAGGGGCTTTATCTGCGTATGCCTGGGTACGCCTTCTTTCAACATGGCAAAATGCTGGCAGAGGAGCAAACCAGGGCAATCTTCTCGTTGCCCTTCCTTACATTCTAGTATCCATCCTACTCCTATATACGCATTACTTTGCAGCCACCCTCCTCATCGCACAGAACCTTGCATTTCTGTGGTGGCTGAAGACAAGCCGCTTGCCCTTTGCAGCGCGCCGGTTGCCCATTGCATTGCGCTGGATCGTCGTGCAAATAACCATTGTCATTGCATACCTGCCATGGTTGTTTCTGGCAAAAGAACAATTGCGCGTATGGCCAGCTATTAACGAACCTCTCTCGCTTACTACTCTCTTCTGGAACCTCCTCTGTGTCTTCAGCCTAGGCCTATCTGTCAAGTCTTGCCCCAGTATCGTGTTGGTAGGTTTTGCTACGCTGCTGTTAGTGGGCATATTGACTTCGCGATTTCGCCAAGAGGAAAACAGGCCACATCTTGATGGTTCCACGTTGTATATCCTGTGCGCATTGTACCTGTTCGTTCCCATTGCCATCATGTACATTGTCTCACTACAACGTCCCATGTACAATCCCAAATTTCTGCTGCTATGCACGGTTCCATTCCACCTTTTCTTAGCACAAGGGGTTGTCTATCTTGCTAATCACGTAGGTCGCTTGTGGTACTTGGTTACAGCGTAGGGGGCCCATGCTGATAAGCAAGTTAGCCAGAGCGAACCTGGG
>JBMFPM010000454.1:0-1759 GCA_049969135.1 Anaerolineae bacterium | reverse complement strand
GACCAAGTCCTTCGACTCCTTCAGCCCTAGGTTGGTCAGTTCGCGCACGACCTTGATCACTTTGATCTTCTCGGGGCCAACTTCCTTGAGGATAACCTCGAACTCGGTCTGTTCCTCCGCGGCGGCAGGAGCAGCCGCTGCCGCAGCAGCCGGAGCGGCGGTCGTAGCAACTGCTGCCATGACGGGCGCAGCCGCAGTGACACCCCAGCGCTCTTCTAGCGCCTTCTTCAGTTCGACCAGTTCGAGCACACTCAATTTCTCAATGGCTTCAATAATCTCTTGCGTTTTCACAGTCTTTTACCTCCTCTAGTTTTCAGAATCAGAATATGAATCTACTTCGTTCATGCTCTACGCAGCCGCTTTGCCCAACTGCTCAGCGCGTGCATCCAAGACATACACCAGCTCGCGCAGCACGCTGCCCAGCAAGCTGACCAATCCGCTCAGTGGCGATTGCACAGCACCCAATGCCTCTGCGCGCAGCACAGCGGGCTCGGGCAATGTCATCAATGCCTTGACATCCTCGGGCTGCAGCACATACTCACCCATCAGCCCGCCCTTCACCTTGAGGATTTCACTCTCCTGCGCGAAACCTATCAGCGTGCGCAGTGGCTGGTGAAAGTTCTCAAAGCAAAAGCCGAGGGCGGTAGGACCTTCCAGCATCTCTGTTGGATGGGGCATGCCTAGCTCGGATAGGGCTTTGCTGACCAGCGTGTTCTTCGCCACAAGGAATTTGCTGTTGAACGGGCGCAGCTTTTTGCGCAGTTCATGCATTTGGCTCGCGGTCAAACCCCGGTAGTCGGAGAGGATGACCACCGTGCTACGTGCGAGCAATTCCTTCAGTTCTTCTAGCGTTTCTTGTTTCTTCTCTCTCGTTACGGGCAATTGGCTTCACCTCCTTTATTATACATAACAAAAAAGTCTTTGTGCCTGACCGACACAAAGACTTGCAAAATCCCATCTCAGATGCTTCACTTCGTTCAGCATGACACAGAGAGCGCCTCTGCATGACATAGGATTGGGATTTGTGCTTTCTTTGCCTCGGCAGGCGATTTCATACGACATTAAGCGCAAATGCGCGCCTGCTGTCTTTGGCTACAGTACTTGTGCTGTTGTAAGGTGCAAAGCGGTCCGCGACCGCCACCGTGCTGGATTACACGGATTTCAGGGCCAAAGCCTGGTTGATGTCTACCTTGACCCCTGGGCCCATCGTAGATGCCAAGGTAATTCGCTTGATGTACTGCCCCTTGGCTGAACTGGGTTTGGCGCGCACGATGGCTTCCATCAATGCCGTCAGGTTGCTCAGCAACTGCTCTTTGGTAAAACTCGTCTTGCCAATGGGCACATGGATGTTGCCGGTCTTGTCCAGGCGGTATTCGACGCGCCCCTGCCGTGCCTCGTTGATGGCGCGTGGCAGGTCATCTGGTTGCACTACCGTGTTGGTCTTGGGGTTTGGCATCAAGCCCCGGGGCCCCAGGATCTTGCCCAGCCGCCCGACCTTGCCCATCATCTGCGGCGTAGCCATGGCGATATCGAACTCCAGCCATCCTTCCTGGATCTTCTTGATCAGATCATCGCTGCCCACATAGTCAGCGCCGGCTTCCTCCGCGATCTTGGCTGCTTCACCCTCGGCAAAGACGAGGATGCGCACCGTTTTGCCCAAGCCACTGGGCAATAGCACCGTGCCACGGATCTGTTCCTCTGCCTTGCGCGGGTCTAAACCCATGCGCAGGTGCAGATCCACGGTGCTGTCAAAATTGGC
>JBMFPM010000453.1:0-1760 GCA_049969135.1 Anaerolineae bacterium | reverse complement strand
AGAGAACACATGATGCAACGTGTGGGTGATGAAAACCACGGCTACCCCCTGGTCCCGCAGGTGACGCACGAAATCGAGCACCTCACGCACCTCCTTGACCGACAAGGCGATGGTGGGCTCGTCCAGGATCACCAGCTTGGCCTTGAAGTGGATGGCGCGGGCGATGGCGACCCCCTGCCGCTGGCCGCCTGAAAGGGCTGCGACCAGTGCATGCGGCGAGCGCAGCCTCAACCCCATATTGGCTAACGCCTGCATGCTCTCCTCGTTCATTTTGCGTTGATCCAGCAATCCCAGGACAGAGACGGGCTCCCGGCCCATAAAGATATTGCGCGCAATGCTCAGATGTGGACACAGCGCCTGCTCCTGGTACACCGTCTCGATCCCCAATGCTCGCGCATCTTTTGGCGAGTGCAACTTCACCTCGCGCCCCTCGAAGAAGATCTGTCCGGCGTCAGCGGAATGGTAGCCTGAAGCGACCTTGATCAAGGTGGACTTGCCAGCACCGTTGTCGCCACACAGACCCACCACTTCGCCGCGATGTACCGTGAAATCCACACCGCGCAGAGCGTGCACCCGCCCGAACCATTTGTGAATGCCCACCATTTTGAGCAATTCTTGACCGTTAGCACTACTGGTTGCCGACATAGCTCTTCACCTCACCATTGTACTTCTCCAGCAGATCTCCTCGGTGGAATCGTCCTTCCCATCATGTCATCTAGCCAGCAAACTGGCGATTAGTCAGGTTGTTCAGGATGACGAACAGGATGACGGCCAGTCCGATAAAGGTGTTCACACCGAAGACTGGGACCTGCAGCAGGATCAAGCCATTCTCAATGATCTGCATGATGAATACACCCAATGCAATGCCCACCATGTTGCCCACGCCACCACGCAGCGAAGTACCTCCCACCACAACCGCGGCGATCGCTTTCAACTCGAAGCCGATGCCCTGTGTGGCAGCAAAGGAGCCCAACCGGGTGGCTTGCATCATGGCAGCGAAGGCACACAAGGTACCCACAATCATGTAGCAGACAATTTTCACGAGCCGGACGTCTACACCCATTGCTCGCGCTGCATCTTGGTTACTCCCTGTTGCATAAATCCAGTTGCCCAATCTCCCAAAATGGAGCACCACCCCCAGCACTACGGCAATGCCTAAGAACCACAACAACTGCACCGGTACAGGTCCGATCTGTCCCGTCAGCATGTGAGCAAAGGACGAGTCAGTAGGCACGTATGGCAAAATACTGATCGGCATCAATCCACTGACGACGTAGAGGACACCGCGCCAGAATAGCATTGTGCTGAGCGTAATAATGAAAGAAGGAAGCCCAGTACGCACTACAAGGAACCCATTGAGCACGCCGAAGGCAGCACCGATAGGCAACAGCAACACAAAGGCTGCAAAAGGATCCACACCGGCAATCAACAATTGGGTGAATATATAGGAGCACGTTGGCAATACTGAGGCAATGGAAAGATCAAATTCACCACAGACCATTAGGATGCCAATACCCAAGGCAACTACACCTAGATCGGGGGTGAGCTTGGCAATGGCTGCCACGTTGCGTGGATCCAGAAAACGGTGGCCTGGGGAGAAAGCCCAAAATACAGCAATTGTGACGATAAAAACCAGTGGGGTGCTGAATCCCCCCAAGGATAGAGTCTGCGCTGTGCGACGTTGCATCTCTCTCTCCTGACGAGTGGCGGTCAGGTAATCACTTGGGGGCAGGATTATCCCTGCCCCCTTTTGCAGCAAC
>JBMFPM010000452.1:0-1764 GCA_049969135.1 Anaerolineae bacterium | reverse complement strand
GAAGTCCTTTGCGGTGCGCAGCGTTGCGGAGGTCAGGATCACAGTCTCCAGTTTGGAAAAGAGATGCTGCACCAGGAGCGAGCCCACGTGCAATGGCGCAGAATGCAATGTAATATCCTCATCCTTTGCTCCTATGCTCAGCCAGTAGATGCCCCCGGACACAGGCTGGCTGATAATGGCTCGTAGTTGCTCTCGTATCTCACGCACGTGTTCCAGTCGCGCCCACATCTCCTGCAGCAAGTCATCGTAATCCAGGATATTCTGATCCTCCAGATTGGAAAAGCCCTGATGCAAGCCCTGTAAGCCCTGTTCCACTTTGAGCAGGTCGTTGTCCAGTTCCCCCGCCACAATCTCGATTTGCGACCAACCTGGCTGTTTCCTCACGCCGCTGGTCAATTCAATTTGGAAATCATAGCCTTCATGAGAACGTTTCCATTCTGAAGTAAAAGTATCCTTAATAAAGGCGTGCAGCGTGGTGAAAAAGTGATCTAGAGACACTAATGCCTGTTCTACTTTGACTTGTAGGGTGGAGAGATATGCGCTGACTTGCTGTTGTACTCCTGCGCTCACCGTACTGCCACGGAAATGCTGGGGAATGTCGTGCAAGAAGCCACGGTATTGACCAGTGATGGTCTGTTGGCTAAGCCCCCTCAAAAGAGAAGCGGCTTGGCGATGGTTTACAGCAAAGCCCAACTGTTCCGTAGCACGGGCCTCCAGGTGGTGTGCTTCGTCAATGACCAAGTGGCGGTACTCAGGCAAGACCCTATTGGAAACCATCATATCGGACAATAACAGGGCATGGTTGATCACGATGATATGAGCTGCTTCGGCATTGCGGCGTGCCCTGTGCAAGAAACAGCGGCCTCTTCTGAGGTGGGGGCAGCGGTCGCCTAGGCAACTTTCCTGTTCTGCCTGGACCTGGCTCCATATGCCAAGCTCTTGGTCGCGCAGCGATAGCTCAGCCACATCGCCGGTCTCAGTAACAGGTAGCCAGGCCAGGATCTTAGCCAATACCTGTACCTCTTCTGCTTCCAGGGATTCACTGCGCCGGAAGAGTGCCAAACGGCGCAGGCAAATATAGTTATTGCGCCCTTTTAGCAAGGCAGCCTTGAATTCAAAAGGCAGAATCTTTTGCAGGTCTGGAATATCCTTGTTGCAAAGCTGGTCCTGCAAATTGATCGTGTTCGTCGAGACAACTACGGGGCGGCCATTGCTTACGGCAAAATGAATGGCGGGCAGTAAATAAGCCAAGGATTTCCCGATCCCCGTGCCTGCTTCTGCAAGGATTTGCCCTCCCTCGTTGAAAGCTCGCGTCACGGCGCGGAGCATTTCGATCTGCTGTGGACGATGCTCGTATCCCGGGAAGCGCTGAGCAAGCAATCCACCTGGTGACAACATAGAAGCTAGTTCTTGCTCGTCGAGCAAATTCTTGCTGGGTGAGGGGCGCAGAGGTTCCAGTTGCACGCGGCGATCTATCACCAGGCCCAGCGTGTCACTGTCCAGGCTCCCTTTGGCTAAAAGTTGCTCCCGTATATTGCTCGTGAAGGCGGTACGTGCTCGATCACGTTCAAGATCGAGGAAGAATTGTCGCAATGGCCAGTGGCTACGGGCAGCAGTGCGGTTGATTTCCTGCAACACGGCCAGGTCCATCTGTAGCCCCCGCTCGACCAATGCTTGGAACAAGTCCTTGGCTGCCATGGCATCGGGTAACGCACGGTGGTGTTCTTTGAGCGTAATGCCCAGGATAGCCGTGAGGGCTGCGAG
>JBMFPM010000451.1:0-1767 GCA_049969135.1 Anaerolineae bacterium | reverse complement strand
GCTAAAATTGTATCAGCGCATGACTGCTCTGAGCAGCGAGGAGGAGCTAGATAACTTGCACAAGGAGTTAGAGGATCGTTTTGGCCTTCTCCCACCGTCGGCTGAAGATTTGTTGTACGTCCTTCGCATCCGCTTGTTGGCTGCGCGGGCAGGGGTGCAGGCTATTGGCCGAGAGGATAACAGTCTGGTTCTTAAACTGGATGCCTCTGCTCAGGAGAGGGCAGCCAGAATCGTCGCGCAATTTGGCCGTCGCGCCTGGGTAGGAAGGGGGCAGATGTGGCTTGCGCTGACAAAAGAGGAAAGCGATTGGCGCATGATGCTGGTAGCGCTTCTCTTGCAACTCGGTGGCGACACTATGCCTGGAAAAGGAGGACAAACAGGGTGATCGCAGTACTCACAGGTCCGGTACATATAGGTAAGACTACCGTTTGTCGCGCTGTCGCTGATCTCGTACGGCAAAGGGGATACTGCGTACGAGGCATTTTGACACTTCCTATCCTGGGCAAGAATGGCGTGCGTCTGGGTATCGAAGTGCTAGATCTAGCCACTGGAGAGCGCCGCGTTCTGGCACGAGTATATCACCCTAACGATCAAACGGAAGGTTCTGTTGGGCATTCCAAGCCGGAGGAACACCACGGCCCTCGTGTAGGTCCCTACTACTTTGACCCTGAAGCCTTGCAGTGGGGGCAGGATGTGGTAGCCGAGGCTATTGGCGTGGGATGCGATCTTTTAATCATAGATGAGATCGGTCGCCTGGAACTGGAGCAAGATACCGGGTTCAATCATATCTTGGATCTCCTTGTAACAAGTGTTGTGCCGCGTTGCCTGCTGGTCGTGCGTGGCACGTTGTTGGATGCATTTCGCCGTCGGGTTCCAGAGTTGGAGTTTATCATCTTCGAAGTCACAGTGGATAACCGCAACACCTTGCCTGTAGAGATTGCCCAACGGCTTTTTCTTACCTAATGGCAGTGTATACATTGCCAAGAACGGGAGCCATCCAGTATAATAGCCACCATGGAGTTACTTAACGGCCTTGATTATGCTATGTAAAGGAGGGGGCGATGAAAATCGTTGTTGATGCGATGGGCAGTGACCGGCACCCGCAACCTGATGTCGAGGGGGCGGTACAGGCTGCTCGTGAATACGGAGTTGATATTGTACTGGTGGGCAATCGCGATGTTGTAGAGCCAGAATTAGCTAAGCATAACCTCTCTGGGATTAATGTATCCCTGGTTCATGCCAGCCAAATCATCGAAATGAAAGAGCATCCTGCCGCCGCAGTCAAGAGCAAAAAGGATGCCTCGATGGTCGTCGCAATGCAGATGCTCAAACGAGGAGAAGTGGATGCCTTTGTCTCTGCGGGCAATTCGGGTGGTGTTCTGGCATCAGCACTTTTCTACCTGGGGCGCATCAAGGGCGTCAAGCGCCCTGCGTTGTCTAGTGTGTTTCCCACGCGCAAAGGACCTTGCTTTATGCTCGACTTGGGAGCGAACACCGACTGCAAGCCGGAATACCTCCTGCAGTTTGCCATCATGGGCAGCGTCTATGCAGAGCGTGTATTAGGCATCACCAACCCTCGTGTGGCGATTGTCTCCAACGGCGAAGAGGAAGGCAAAGGTAACATGCTGGTACAGGAAACTTACCCATTGCTCAAATCCAGTGGCCTTAACTTTGTAGGTAACGCGGAGGGCAAGGACATCCCTGCTGGCTTTGCGGATGTGATTGTCACCGATGGGTTCACCGGCAACGTCATTGTCAAACTCACGG
>JBMFPM010000450.1:0-1771 GCA_049969135.1 Anaerolineae bacterium | reverse complement strand
CACTGGGTATCCCTTTGGAGCGAGTGGAAATTGCCCTTGTGGACACCGCAGAGGTGCCTGATGCCGGGTCCTCCTCTGCTTCGCGCCATGTCTACATGTCGGGCAATGCCGTGTTGCGCGCCTGCCAGGAAGCCAAAGCAAAACTGCAACAAGTCCTGCGCGCTGAGACTGGGGAGCGTTATGTCGAGGCGGAGTACACTTACCGTGGACGCAGTGCCCGCCCCACCACTGCTTACGACCCTGAGACTGGTCAGTGCGATCCGCACATCAGTTATGGTTACGCCACACAGATCGCGCTGGTAGAAGTGGATACGGAAACAGGTGTGGTAGATGTGCTCAAGCTGTGGGCAGCCCATGATGTGGGCCAAGCCGTGAACCCTGAGATGAGCATTGGACAGGTAGGCGGCGGGGTACACATGGGGCTGGGCTATGCCTTGATGGAAGAATTCATCCAGCAGGAAGGATTGGTCCGCACACGCAACTTTGCAGAGTACCAAATCCCGACGATCTTGGATATGCCGAGGGAGATTGTGCCCATCATTGTGGAGGTGCCAGACCCAACAGGCCCCTATGGAGCAAAAGGGTTAGGCGAGATGACCACCCTGCCCACCGCTCCTGCTATCCTCAACGCGATCCACGACGCCACCGGCATCTGGCTCGATCGGCTGCCCGCCACGGCGGAGAGGGTGCTCCAGCATCTCAGGAGAAGCACCACAGAAGGGAAAACGGAATGAGCGCTCTGACTGCGGCCGTGCTTACCGTGAGCGACCGTAGCTTCCGTGGTGAACGGGCAGACCTGAGCGGCCCGTTGCTGAAGGAATTGATTACCGCGTTGGGAGGCCGCATTGTCTCTTATGCCATTGTCCCTGATGAGCAAGCGCGGATTGAGACTGCCCTGCTGGACCTTGCGGATAATCAAGGCGTTGACCTGATCCTCACCACCGGCGGCACTGGCCCAGCACCCCGCGATATGACCCCAGAGGCAACACGAGCGGTGATTGAGCGGGAAATGCCTGGCCTGGCAGAGCTCATGCGCCAGGAAGGGTATCGGCGATACACCCCATTTGCGGTGCTCTCTCGTGCTGTGGCTGGCATCCGGGGCAAAACCCTCATTGTAAATTTGCCTGGCAATCCCCAGGCCGTGCGCCAACACATGGAGTTGCTAGGGCCTCTTTTGCCCGCAATCGTAGCCTTGATAAAGGGCGAAGCGCCGCCCAATGGTATTAATGACCCGCGCTGGGCAACGCAATTCGGCCCAGGAAATCGTTACCCTGGACAACCGCCAGAACATCTTTGACCCTTTGTTGCACCTGGCTACCTGGCTCAGGAAGACTCCCTATTTCATCGGCCGTTCGTACACCATCAGCGAGTTGCGTGCGGCGCTAGAGGCAGCAGGATTGAAAGTACAGGAAACAACAGCCATCCTGCACAACCCGCGTCTGGTAGCAACTGGCATGGTGGCAATAGCAAACCGACTGCACTGGCCACCGCTGATCGCCTGGGTACACCGCATCTTACTCGATGCGCAGCGCCTAGAACACACTCGTTGGTGCTTTTGGACAGGGAGTTTTGTAGCAGCGCTAGCGATTCGTGATACTCCACCAGGCTAAAAAGATCGTCCCTAAAAGCACCATGTTCCGCTTTGCAGTGCGCCCTGCAATAGGGGCATGACCTCGCCGCAGATGCCCCTTATGCGCTGAGAGTTTTGCTTAGGGATGATCCGCCGATTTGACAAATGGGACTATTTGTGGTATAATATATGTGTAATACA
>JBMFPM010000449.1:0-1779 GCA_049969135.1 Anaerolineae bacterium | reverse complement strand
CCCAACGCCGGCTTCAGCCCACCCGGCGTGCAGACCTGGCTGCCGGTGAACCCAAACTATGCGCAAGGCGTAAATGTAGCAGATGAATTGACCAATCCTGGCTCACTGTTGCATTTCTACCGACGGTTGCTCCGTGTGCGTCGGCAAACCCCGGCGCTCATAGCGGGTGACTATATGCCGTTACACGAAGAGGCACAGGAATACCTGGCTTTCCTACGTAGCAGCCCTGAAGATCAGCAAACGTGCCTAGTCGTATTGAATATGTCTGACCAGGCACATACGCTGACCTTTGATTTGCCCAGGAGTACAGCACGCGTGCTCTTTTCTAGCCGCTTGCGTGAAAGTGCCACTGATAATCTGAGACGCCTCCTTATCGCGCCGTTTGAAGTGTATGTCGCAGAATTGACATAACTGAAAACATCATCCGTGGTCATACAGGAGATGAAAAAATGGAGAAGATCAATTACCAGGGGTGGCCCAACAGTTACCGCTTGTCCAATGGGTTGGTTGACCTAGTGATACTCACGGACGTTGGCCCACGCATCATCCGCTTTGGCTTTGTGGGTGAGGAGAACGAGTTTAAGGAATATGAAGACATGCTGGGCAAGACCGGAGGCGATGAGTGGCGCATTTATGGCGGGCATCGCCTATGGCATGCGCCCGAAGTCGTACCACGCACATACTTTCCAGACAATTCGCCAGTGGCATGGGAAGAACATGGGGATTTTGTGCGCCTGGTGCAACCGGTCGAGACAACAACCGGTATACAGAAGGAGATAGATATCTGTCTTGATCCCGACGCGGCCCATGTGCAGGTTACCCACCGCCTGCGTAACCACAATTGCTGGGCTGTGGAGTTGGCACCTTGGGCTTTGTCTGTCATGGCGCCAGGTGGTACCGCGATTGTCCCTCTGCCGCCCAGAGGCCCTCATCCAGAATTTCTACAAGCAGTGAGCACGATTGCCTTGTGGGCATATACGGATATGAGTGATCCGCGTTGGACCTGGGGGCAGAAGTACATCCTGCTAAGGCAGGACCCTCATGCCATTACCCCACAGAAGGCTGGAACGGTGGTGCCTGACGGTTGGGCAGCCTATGCACGTCGTGGCCATCTATTCGTGAAGCGCTTTGAGTATGTCGAAGGAGCGCGGTATGCGGATCTCGGTTGTACTGTAGAAGTATGGACAGATACGGATATGCTGGAGGTAGAGACGTTAGGCCCGCTTACCCTTCTGCAACCGGGAGCAGAGGTGGAGCATGTCGAACATTGGTTCCTTTTCCGTGATGTGCCTGAGCCCCGAGGAGATGCCGATGTGGAAGCGTATGTCCTGCCTAAAGTGCGGGCAACTCGTATAGGCTAAGCATTAGGGCAAAGGGCAGTGTTCACTGGGTAGCGAGGATTGCTTTGTTCATCGGCCTTGATTTAGGCACGACAAACTGTAAGGCGGTGGCATTAACGGCGGATGGGCACATTGCCGCGAGTGCCTCCCGCTCCTATCGCCTGCAATCACCCCAACCCGGATGGGCAGCACAAGATGTGCGTGAAGTGTGGCAGGGCGTAGTTGAGGCGCTGTGCGCTTTGGCAGCGAAACTGGATCTGAGGCAGGTGAGTGGGCTTTGCCTCAGTGGTGCCATGCACAGCCTTTTTCCTGTGGACAAAGAGGCCAACCCGCTGGCATTGGCGATGACCTGGGCGGATAACCGCGCTGCGTCATATACGCTTGTTCTGCGTGCCCAGACCGACCCCTATGCCTTGTATCAACGCACAGGATGCCCGCT
>JBMFPM010000448.1:0-1790 GCA_049969135.1 Anaerolineae bacterium | reverse complement strand
GTCACGCAATACCTTGCCAATATCTGTGGGCTGCAGGTTCATGTGTAACTGTCCGGCATCAGCCAAGGCTAGCTCGCGCAAGTCATCCACTAGGCGGGATAGCAAGCGGGTCTGGTCATAGAGGCGTGCAATCTCTGCCTTATCCAGTGCATAGACGTCATCCAGGATGGCTTGTAGGTTACCTTGTAGCACGCTGAGCGGGGTGCGTAGTTCGTGGGCTACATCCGCCATCAGGTTCTTGCGCAGTTGCTCCGCCTGCTCCAGAGCAGCAGCCATCTCGTTGAAGGCTTGCGATACCTCGGCGATCTCGGCACTGCCTCCCACCTCTACACGGCGGCTGAAATCGCGATTGGCAACGGCGCGCGCTGCAATGGCAAGCCGCTGCAAAGGTGCGGAGAGTGTGCGGCTAAAGGCTACGCCCAGCAGCACACCCAGCACCCCTGCGAGCACTGCGCCAGCGAGCAAGAGCTGGCGCAAGCGGTCGAAGAAGCGTTGCTCAATGGGGCCGAGGATAGCGGACTGGATAGGCAACGCAACCACCAAACGACCAACTACTTTACCACCTACCTCGATATCAATGGCTGCCGCTGCCTCATCAGGAGTCAATTGCCGGCCCGGATGCCTTTGCATCCGGTCGTACAAAACACGGCCGTTGGCATCTGTCAGGACAAGCTGTACACGACTACCTCCAACGAAGGTCATGCCGCGCATTCTTCCCATCATAGGTTGAGAAGCTCCTGGCATTTGCTGCAGGATGGTCTCCACTTCCTGCCAGCGCTCCAGCAGTACCTCTACCCCTTGCCAGTTGCCATGCGTCTGGTAGTAGATAGCCAAAGCCTGTACCAAGGGTTCGTAACGCCATGGATCTCGGTAGGACAGATAGAAGCGGAAAGCCTCTCCAGCCCGCATATTCGCCAGCACGGCAACAACACCCAGGGTAACCAAAGTGATCAACGTGAAAGCCAGGGTCAATCGTACCCACAGCCGGTTCATGATCGTCCTTCCTTCATCGGACGGGGTTCCGAACGCAGGCGGTAGCCCACGCCAAATACCGTCTCGATTAATTCTGCCCCCAATCCTGGACTTCCCGCCTGATCCAGTTTGCGGCGCAGGTTCTTGATATGGCTATCCACTGTGCGATCTAGCCCCTCGTAGCTATAGCCCAAGCCCTTCTCAATCAGTTCCAGGCGCGTCAAGGCGTAGCCGGGATGTTCTGCCAGTGTCCGCAGCAAGCTGAACTCGGTGGGGGTCAGGCGAACAGGCTGGCCATTGACCTCCACTTCATGGCGATCTACGTCGATGCGTAATGGCCCAGTCTGGATCACCTTGGGCAAGACCGGCTCTCCATGGACACGGCGCAGCACTGCGCGCACGCGCGCTACCACCTCGCGTGGATTAAAGGGCTTGGTTATGTAGTCATCTGCGCCCAGTTCCAAGCCGAGGATTTTGTCCCCATCCTCAACGCGCGCGGTGAGCATGATAATCGGTATGGCAACTAGGTTTGCATCGCCACGCACGATGCGCGTTACTTCCCAGCCGTCGCGGTTAGGGAGCATCAGGTCCAAAAGGACCAGGTCAGGGCGCTCGCTGCGAATGATGTGCAGTGCCATATTCCCATCGTAGGCAACGAAAACCTGGAACCCCTCCTTTTCTAAATAGGCACGCAACAGCCTTACGATCTGTGGATCATCATCAACCACTAGAATCCGTTGGGGCATGCGTTATTCTCCTCACAGCCTGGTTGACCAAGGTACCGATATTATACCACCGCATGCGCAAATGCCTACACG
>JBMFPM010000447.1:0-1797 GCA_049969135.1 Anaerolineae bacterium | reverse complement strand
GTGTTGCCAGGCATATTGTAAAGGATAACAGGCAAAGGCGAGTGGTCCGCCACTTGCAGGAAATGCCGGCGCATGGCTGCCGCATCCATTCTGGATTTGTAATAGCTGGGGGTGATGACCATCGCTGCATCGGCGCCAATCGCTGCGGCTTGTTCCGTCAAGCGCAAGGTATGCGTGGTTGACTCGGAACCCGTACCAGCGATTAGTAACTTGCCCTTGGCGATAGCTTGGCGCGCGGTTCTCAGTACCTCTAGTTTCTCCTGGTCACTCAGGAGTGGAAACTCACCATTGGTACCCAGAACGACAAGGCCAGCCAAGCCAGTCTTGTTCCACTTGGCAATGTTCTCCGCCAGCTTATCGTAGGCGACCTCTCCGTCAACATCAAAGGGTGTAGGAATAGGGGCGTAGATGCCTGCCAGGGATAGCTCGCTCATAGCGTTCCCTTCATCTGCCCAATCCTCAATCCTCTGCCGCTGCGTAGACCTGTTCCGCTGCTGCCACTGCCTCTCCTGGCCGAACAGGATAGCCCTCACCGCGCAATACTGCCTCCAGCGCGCTCAGGAATACCATGACTGTCTTGCGTGTGGAGTTGTACCCCATCAGGCCAATACGCCAGATCTGCCCCTTGGCCTTGCCTAAGCCTCCGCCGATCTCAATTCCGTACTCCTGCAGCAACCGTCCGCGCACTTTAATGTCCTGGATGCCATCTGGCACACGTACGGCGTTCAGAGAAGGCAGCCAATAGCCCTCTTGGGCAAACGGTTTCAGACCCATGGCTTGCAATCCCGCCATCAAAGCGCGGTGGTTCAGGGTATGGCGCTGCCAGCGTGTCTCCAAGCCTTCTTCGTAGATGATGCGCAGAGCCTCGCGCAAGGCATAGCACATGCTGATAGGGGCAGTGTGGTGATAGAATCGCTCTTGGCCCCAATAGCGCCGGATCATGGTCATATCCAGATACCAACTTTGAACCTTGCGTTTGCGTGCCTCCAGGGCTTGTTCGGCGCGTGGCGAGAAAGTAATAGGGGCCAATCCAGGCGGGCAGCTTAGGCATTTCTGTGTCCCGCTGTAGACCACATCCAATTTCCACTCATCCACCTTGACCGGGCAACCGCCTAAGGAGGTTACCGTATCTACCAGAAACAAAGCGCCATGATCATGGACCAGGCGTTCAATGTCCCCCAGGGGTTGCAGAACGCCTGTGGAAGTCTCGGCATGGACGATGGCAACGACCTTCACCTGCGCTTTTTTCAACACGGCTTCCACTTGTTCGGGTGTGATGATGTGGCCCCATTCTGCGTCAATACGGATCAATTCTCCGCCGCAGCGTTCCACAATATCGCACATGCGCTCGCCGAAAACGCCGCCCACACACACCACCACTTTGTCGCCAGGCTCGATAACATTGCACAGAGCAGCCTCCATGCCAGCGCTGCCGGTGCCGGAGATAGGGAGCGTGAGGTAGTTGTTCGTCTGGAAAGTGTATTGCAGCAATTGCTTCGTCTCGTCCATGATTTTGAGAAAGTCTGGATCGAGGTGGCCCAGCAATGGTGTGGACATCGCCCGTAAGACGCGGGGGTCTACATTGCTTGGTCCTGGGCCGAGCAACAAGCGCTCAGGTGGGTTGAGATCGCGGTAAGTAATGGACATGACAGTTTCCTCCTTTGTCTAAAGTATCTAGTAGAGAAGCCCTGCCCCTCTGAAGTGCGTGCTGATACACGCGGCGAGCTGTGTGATGCCCAATGATGCCCAGTACGATTATAGCACGTTTTTTCCCAAGAAGCGTAGGGGCAAGGCATT
>JBMFPM010000446.1:0-1826 GCA_049969135.1 Anaerolineae bacterium | reverse complement strand
GGCGAAACCAACCAGTGATGGCGTGTAACGGTGAGCAGCAGCGAATGCTTCGCATACATAATAGTCTGCGAGCGGAGCCAGGTTGCGCACCAACCATGTCTTCGTTAGTTGCTCTGGGGTCAACTTCACAAACTGAACGAAGGTGGATACCTCTTCAGTGAGATAGCGCACATTGTTCAAGAGCAGTAAATCCCCTGCTCGCAGTTCCCTAACGCGCTGCAACGCTGCTGGCCCCACAATATCGTCCATAAATGTCACCGGTTGGCCAAGCAATTCCGAAAGACGCTGAGCGTGGATCTGGAGGGGAATAAGGTTGTGGTAATCTTCAACATCTCCCTGGTGAGCCAGCATCACCACACGCGCTCCTGCTTCTGCCAGCTCTTTGATCGTGGGCAAGCTCTTGCGAATGCGGTTATCATTGGCTAACTGCCCTGTCTTGTGATCAATAGGAGAATTGATGTCTACGCGCAGGATGACAGTCTTGTCGCGAAAATCAAAGTCATCTAATGTGAGAATACCAGCTTCCACAGCATTCCTCCCAAAAGGCTTAGCATCCAGGTTTCAGCCCCAGGTATTTGTTCGTCAAACCCACCGCCTCCAAGCGATCGGTCTGCATGACCATGCAGGCTCGCACGCCATCAATGGTTTCTGGGATGGTAACCGCTTCCTGGGGGATATTGATCGCAAACATGACATCATTGCCGGAAAAGCCAATGCATTCTTCCCAAACCGCGATTTCGTACATATCACTGCGTTTGTTGCCCAGGTGCCGTGCATACTGGAAGAGGGCAGTATTGGAAGTAAAGCCATCGGCGAGGCGCACGACACGAATGCGCGGATGCTCGCGGAATGTTTCCAGCAGAGCCTCTTTGCTGACGGTTTTCTTGGGCGTAGCAACAATGTTGATGATATGACCATGGGTAACCGGCGTATGCACTAAAAGGCCGGTAGCCTGTACATGGGGCATAATGTGCATCAGGTCTACTGCTTGATGGCTTGGCACTGCATCCGGGCGGAGCAAGTCTACATAGCCACGATGAGTATCCCCAGGGTCAGCCACACGACGAATAATTGTAATTGCTATCTTCTCCACGCCCACCATGCGGTCCAAGGCATCCACAGCCCGGATCAGCCCGGTCGTGTTGCACGAAGTGAGTTTCAAGAACCTCTGTCCAATGCCCTTCTCATAGTTTGCATATCCATGGAAGAAGACATCAGCAACTTCATCTTTCTCGCCGCCTTGGAAAATAGCCTTCACACCGTGCTTGAGGTAAAGCTCTTTATTCTTCATGCCTATTCCACCTGGGGCTGCGTCCAGGACGACATCCACCTGGTCCAAAAGCTCCTCGAAAGTGCCCGAAACGGGAATCCCTATCTCATCAAATTCGGGTTTGCGCTTCGGGTCCACTAGGAACAGGCGATAGGGCATGCCACTTTCATACAGAGCGCGAATGGGCAGCGTGGGAGCGACATCAGCCACTCCTACCAATTCCATATCTTCTTGCCGCGCCACGCCATCCGCCAAACGCGTACCAATTGTGCCGTAACCAGCCACTGCAACTCTTACCTTACTCATCCTATAACCCCCTTTGCAAGTTTTTATCTTGAAATCTACGCCTTGCTCTGAAGGCAACGCTGTAACGAGCGAAAATAGCTGATCGCCAGCTCTGCAGCAATGCAGCTATCAGGCCAAGGAAGGATTTCTGCACTGATATAACCTGTATAGCCAATTTTTTGCAGAGATGACATTACCTCTTGGAAATTGATATGTCCCTGCCCTGGCGCACGACGATTGCTATCCACCAAATGCACATAGCCAAGGCGTT
>JBMFPM010000445.1:0-1832 GCA_049969135.1 Anaerolineae bacterium | reverse complement strand
CCGCTAGTGATGTGAAAACTCCTAGAATCATCTCCTATCCGTTGTTAGAACATACTCATTTGGCGCTGCTCAGAGCTTGCCCTGAACGTAAGGAAGGAGCAAGCTCTCAGTGTGCTATAAAGCGCTGAAGCGCTCACTACAAACAACAAGAGCCAGCACTTGTCCGTTTGTAGTGCGCACCCGTTCGGCTATGCCTCAGGGCAAGCTTTCAGTGCGCGAATGCTTACTGCAAATCTCCTCTCACCTTTGGATCTTCTCGGGCAAGATATAGGGATACTCCTGGCGCAGGATACGGGTGCGCAGGAAGCGATCCACCTTACGTGCAGAGAGATAGAACGACCAAATAAATGCATCTTCCCGATAATACGAACGTACTTCTGCTTCCGTAATCAACGGCACGCCGAGATGCGGTGCATCTCTGCTGAACACCTCATTCACCACCACAACCGCATCGGAAATTAAATCGGGACGCTGCTCCTTGTAAAAATTGGCTACCAAGTCTACAGCGACGCGGTGAAAATCGTAGTAGCGGTTCACTACATCTTCCAAGAACAAGGAGCGCAACAACCAGGCAAGAAAGAAGGGGGCACTGCGCAAGAAAAGTTCTGGATTCAGTTGCTCCTTGCCTTGGACGCGGAAGAGGGGCGTGCTCGTGTCCATGTAATAGAGCCGCGCCTGTTCTGCGAGGCGCGGCTGCTCTGGATCAAAGCCATCGATAGCCCAGTTTGAGATCTGTCCATCAATCGCCACCTGCCAACGATCCTGGCGACGGTTGAATTCCCATACTTTGCACAATTCTTGTAGGACGCGACGCACCAGGAGCAACGTATCCTGACGGGGCAGCAAATGGATGGCGCGATTACCTACGGACAAGGCAGGTAGCTCCTGCTGCACGATGTAAAAGATGGGGCGTCCTGTGTCAGTGAGAAAGGCAGCATACCCATAAGGTGGGAGGCACAAGCCAATCTCGTTTTCCAGTAGCCGGTTGTACTCCTCATACGTTGCCTGGTACTTGGCCATTTCCTCTTCTGTGTGAAAAATGGGCAAACGCTTAAAAGCCAAGCCACGCATCCCTTCCACTTCAATGGAGAAAACCGTACTGATTTCGCCATAGCCCAGGACGCGTGCCGGCATGCGGCTGCGCTCTGGATGTTGTGGATCTAATCCTCGCTCGAACTCACGCAGGAGATCCAGGTCAACCTGTAGTCTTTTCATCGGCTCCTCCTTTTGCCTCAGCGTCGAGCGTAGAATGCCTTGATGCGCACTCCTGTCTCCCGCTCGCCTCGCCGTGCAATCTCCTCCAGCTTCTGTGGTGGAACCAGCACGAGGTCTGCATGGGGAACAGGACGGTCAATGGAGTAGATATGCACTTCTTTCGGCTGAATACGTGCCAGCAATTCGAAATAGGCTTGCAGGTCTCCCTCCTCGACATTGGAGGGTGAGCCATCAATGAACATGGTTTGGATGTAGATATTCCTGAGAGAGGCAAGCTGCGCCACCACATCCGCAAAAACAACCCCTTTGGCTGGCCGGTTGATGGCACGGAATTTCTCTGCAGTTCCCACGTCCAATTTGAAAATAGGGAAATTGATCTTTGGGATGCTCTCCCGCACTTCAGAACGCATGAGGCCGGTGGCATTGGAGAGCAACGCAATCTTGGCTTCCGGACGGTACGTATTACGAATACGCACCACCTCATCCACCAGTTCCGCAAACCGGGGATACAGCGTTGGCTCTCCATTGCCAGAAAAAGTAAGGTAGTCGAAATCGAGCGCAGAGCGCGCTGCGATCTCAAGGCGCTCCACCACCTGCTGAAGGGACGGCAAATCCTG
>JBMFPM010000444.1:0-1832 GCA_049969135.1 Anaerolineae bacterium | reverse complement strand
GCTGCCGTAGAACTATCCACGCCCCCACTAAGCGCCACAGCGATACGCAGGGGCTTTTGCTTCATGGGTGTCCCTTTGCGGGCGTTGCCGCATACGTGGGAGATAGAGCACGCAGGTTACTGATAATGCCTGGCAGGATGGACAGCACATAGTCTATCTCTTCCTCTGTGTTGTCATTGCCCAATGTCAAGCGCAGGCTGCCATGGCAAATCTCTGCCGGCAGCCCCAACGCGGTCAGTACATGTGATGGCTCTGTCGAGCCTGAAGTACACGCTGACCCGCTGCTGGCTGCCACGCCCATCATGTCCAGATGCAGCAGGATGGCTTCGCCCTCCACACCCCCGAAGACAAAACTGGCGCTGTTAGGCAAGCGATCCGTAGGGTGACCAGTGAGGTACGCATCGGGGATCGCGTCCAGCACGCCCTTGATCAAGCGGTCGCGCAAAGCAGCGATGCGGCGGTTGTTTTCTTCGCGGTGTTCATGTGCCAGTCGCAATGCAGTGGCTAAGCCTACAATGTACGGAATGTTCTCCGTGCCGGCACGTCGCCCTCGTTCGTGTCCGCCTCCGGTTTGCATAGGCAACAGCGGGGTATGGCGACGCTGATAAAGTACGCCAACCCCCTTTGGCCCATAGAATTTGTGCGCGGAGAGGGAAAGGAGGTCAACGTTCAGCTTGTCCACATTCAGATCCAGCGTCCCACCAGCCTGAACGGCATCGGTATGGAACGGGATGCCCTTGGCTCTAGCGAGCTTGCCGATTTCTGCAATGGGTTGAATAGTACCAACCTCGTTATTGGCATACATGATTGTGATCAAGATGGTTTTGTCCGTAATGGCTCGCCCTACGTCATCAGGGTCAACGCGTCCATACCGGTCAACGGGCAAATAGGTCACTTCAAAGCCAAACTCTTTCTCCAGTTGTTCGCAAGTATGGCCAACAGCGTGGTGCTCAACGGAGGAGGTAATGATGTGGTTTCCCTTTCTACGGCTGGCGAAAGCCACGCCACGAATGGCTAGGTTATCGCTTTCCGTGCCGCAACTGGTGAAGATTACCTCTTCAGGGTGAGCGCCCAAAATGTCAGCCACCGTGCGGCGTGCGTTCTCCATCGCTTCATGGGCTTCACGTCCTGCGGTGTGGATACTAGAGGCATTGCCATACTTCTCGGTGAAATAAGGCAGCATTGCCTCTACTACCCGCGGGTCTACTGCTGTCGTTGCTGCGTGATCCATATAGATCAATTTTGCTGGTCGTTGCATAGTTCGCTCCTTTACGATAGATTCCAAGGGTCAACAGAGATCGGAAAGGGTTGTTGCATCCAGTGCTTCCGAGAGATTTTGGTGTATTTGCTCCCAAATTCTGCACACAGCGCAAGTGCTCTGCCCTTGGGCACACGGTGCATTCAGCGCATCGCTTACACAATCCAACGAAATGATGTCTCCTTCAAGGGCACGAATCACATCGCCTATGGTAATACTTTGTGGCGTGCGTGCCAATTGGTACCCACCGTAGGCTCCCCGTGCACTATGCAATAACCCTGCTTTGCGCAGTGGGACCACAACGTGCTCCAGATAGGCGAGCGAGATGGCTTGCGCCTGAGCCACGGTTTGGAGTGGTACAGGGCCCTCGCCATAGCGCCGTGCGAACTCCACCATTGCACGCAGCCCATACTGCTCTTTTGCCGAAAACTTCATGCGCACCTCGATAATTCCTAGTAAAAAGGTGGAATTATCATAACGTTCTTTGCGTTGTTTGTCAAGCAGAGGGGGATCTTCGGATTTGGTACATGGAAAAGTTCCTTAAAATTTGAACTTTTTTCGCGAAAACTATTGA
>JBMFPM010000443.1:0-1835 GCA_049969135.1 Anaerolineae bacterium | reverse complement strand
GCAGAGCGAAGAGCCTGCCCTGAGTGTAACGAAGGGGTCTCGCATAACTTGAGCCGTGCTTTCCAAAGTATTGCGAGAACTTCCCGTTCGCTTTACTCAGGGCAAAGTTCAGCATGACACTAGGAGGACTTTTTCAACCTCACTATTGGCGCTTGTATTTTGTGTCAAGTTGTGCTACAATAGCATTAGGGAGGTGCGAGATGGCCGAGAAGGATGTCAGCACTTGGATTCGTAAGAAAATAACTACAGAAGTGATGATTGCTTTCGTCCTGGGCCTTGTGATAGGCTTGGTTGTGCTGGGTTGGTGGCTATGGCCAGTGAAATGGACGAATGCTGATCCGTCCGATCTAAGGCCAAACCATAAGGAAACCTACCTACAGATGATTGCCGAGTCGTATGCTCTGACAGGCAATACAGAAGTGGCCCGTAGCCGTCTGGAAGCACTGAAGGGACCCGGCCAGGATGACGCGGATTTATCTGCCATGCTGAGCGATTTAATTCAAGCGCAGGTCAAAGCTGGTAAACCAATGGACGCCATGCGCTTGCAAGGACTCTTGTCCGCCATGTCTTTACCACCTGCTCCTGCTCCAGTCCCCACTGCTGCGCAACCTGCTACTACTGCAGGGAGATCACTGGCGCGTATTCTCGGCATTGTGTTCTTCTTGCTACTCCTGGGCGCAGGAGTCCTGCTGCTTCTGACCCAACTGCAAAAGAAAGAGCCTTTGCGCCGCAGACGGCCATCGCCCTACACAGGAGAGGCTTTGACACGTGTGCCAGAGGCGGAGCGAGAGGTCAGCCCTGTGCCCCCTCCACCGGCAGAGGGTACTTTTGGGCATTTCGAGACTACCTACACCCTTGGCGATGAGGAGTACGATGTCTCCTACAGCATTGAGTCAGTCTCAGGGGAGTTCCTTGGCGAATGTGGGGTCAGTGCCATAGAAAAGGTGGGCAGCGGGGAACCTATGAGGTTTACCGCCTTCGAGGTATGGCTGTTTGATAAGATGGATTCGCGTATGGTAACCAAAGTGCTGATGAGCGAGCAAGCCTTTGCTGATCAGGCTTTACGCGAGAGGCTTGCCGAGAAGGGTGAATTGATTCGCGCCGAAAGAGGACGGGTTGTCACACTGGAAACTGCCAATTTGCGCCTGGATGCCCTGATTGCAGAACTTGCATACGAAGGCGGATCAAATAACGGGGTTTTTGCCCGATTAACTACCAAGTTGGAGCTCTCTGCTAAAGGAGCAATTGCTTAGCCAAGTTCTAGTGAAAGCGCGAAAAAAAAGGACGCAATAGATTTCCTTGCGTCCTTTTTCTTTATCCTCGCACAGCGGGATCGAACAATTTGCGGTATTCTTGGATAGCAAAGCGATCCGTCATGCCCGCAATATAATCACAAACCACCCGTTCTGGTTGCTCAGTAGCGAATCTAGCTTGTACTTCCAAGGGCAGTTGCCGGGGTTCGTTCAAATAGGCTTCGAAAAGTTGCCGGATTAGGCGCTGCGCCTTCACCTGCATGCGCATGACCCGGTGGTGACGGTACAGGTTCTGAAGCAAAAAGTCCTTCAATTGGCGGTTTTTCTCTTGCATCTGCGGTGAGAAACCTACCAGATTGTACGGTGCGCAACGCACGTCCTCAGGTGATTGAATGCCCAGTTCCTTCAGATTGCGTTCGACGGTCTGGATAACATCGGTTACTTCCTGATTGATCAAGTAGCGAATGACCCGACGGCGTGCCATTTCAGTAAAATCTCTTTCCGGTATGTCAAGTGCCTGAAGCGCTTCCTGCCAGAGCTGTATTCCGTGCAAATCGCTCACTTGGAGCAACTCTGAACGCA
>JBMFPM010000442.1:0-1862 GCA_049969135.1 Anaerolineae bacterium | reverse complement strand
ATGCCCTTACCAGAATTTGAGGCGATGGTGGAACGGATTCGCGATTGGGGCGTTGAACGAGTGGGCATCCCAATGTGGATTACCGGTCTGGCCATTGAGAACGCATCCGGCAATGCAGAGAACTTTGCCAAGTACGTCGCTATCGCACAGGACAAAATGGCGCGTCCACTCGTGCTGATCGCTTCGGATCCTGCTGCAATGGCCGCCGCTTTGCAACAAACGGATGGGGCTGCACCTCTGGTTTATGCTGCCACAGCAGACAACTGGCAAGCAATGGCGGAATTGGCTGCGAAGCACAAAGCACCTATTGCGGTGCGTGGCAACGGCGATCTGAGTGCTTTGGCAGAACTCGCCGAAAAAGTCAAGGGCGCTGGCGTGGAGGACATTGTTCTTGATCCTGGCGTTCGCGACCCACACGGCACACTGGTAGCTCTCACCCAGTTGCGCCGCTTGGCTTTGAAGAGCAATTTCCGTCCCCTGGGCTATCCGATTATCACCTTCCCGGGAGAGGGGTCGAATTCCGAGGAGGAAGAGGCTATCCAGGCTGCCCAACACATTGCGAAATATGCGGGCGTGATCGTTTTGGATCATTTCGACCCAGCTACGATCTACCCACTGATGACCCTGCGGCAAAACATTTACACTGACCCACAAAAGCCCATCCAGGTGAGCCCAGGTTTGTACGAAATATCCAATCCCACTCCCGATTCACCGCTGTTGGTCACAACCAACTTTTCTCTCACCTATTTCAGCGTAGCTGGCGAAGTAGAGGGGAGCGGCAAACCCACCTGGCTGCTCATCGTGGACTCGGAAGGCATGTCAGTGCTGACTGGTTGGGCAGCGGGCAAATTTGACGCCGAAAAGATCGCCAAGTCAGTGCAGCAGTTCAACGTGCCCAGCAAGATTAACCACAAGAAAATCGTTATCCCCGGCCTAGTGGCAAGCATCTCAGGAGAATTGGAGGAGGAATTGCCCGGCTGGGACGTCCGCGTTGGGCCACGCGAAGCGATAGACATACCTGCTTACCTAAAGACTTGGAGCTAATTGGCTAGAGCTTCTCATGACCACATCCCAATGACCAAACTCTACATCGGAGCTTGGTCATTGGGATTGCTAGCTTGGGAGCAGAGTCCGTGCTATATTTTGTGTCCGTAAGGTTAGCCCTGGGCTATCTGCTTTTCTCCTTCCTGTCTGCCCTAGGGGTCCTGCAATTTGTTGCTACGCGTTACCACCTGCGTGGATTAGCCTTTCTCGATGATGCTTGGCGTGGCACGAAAGGTTATGCCTTGTCAGCATTGCTATGCGCTTGCGGGGCATTGCTCTTCTTCGCAGGCCAATGGCATGCCATCCTCACACCAGGGCCAGCCGGCAGCGAACTGGCTCTTCTATTCGGTTTCAGCGCGGTCAGTGCACTAGTGGTCACGTGTATCATCGCACCCGTTATCCAAAAACGGCACCATGGCTTCCTAGCGCAAGCCGTCGCTGGTGAAAGCGAAACGGTGGCAATCGGACGGGGAACAGGACGCCTGTATCTTCCCGCTAACTTGACTACTCCTGTACCCGCTGTTGTCCTCATGCCTGGCCTGAACAGTGGCGAAAACTATATTACTGCTCTAGCGCATCGCATAGCTGAGGGAGGGCTTGTCGCGCTCGTGATTTGCGTGGACAGAGAATCATGTTCCTATCCCGAGATACTAGCCATTGTACCGGCAGCCATCTCCGCGCTCAGCAAGCGCCCAGAAGTAGACCCGCAACGGCTGGGTATCGTAGGTCATGACCTGGGTGGAGACCTAGCTATCCGCGCAGCCAGCACAGATAAACAGATCAAAGCGGTGGTAGCCTTAGCACCTGTGCTTGTGGAC
>JBMFPM010000441.1:0-1876 GCA_049969135.1 Anaerolineae bacterium | reverse complement strand
TCATCTAGGCCTCCATCATTTGAGTATTCTCTATAAACGGGCTACAAAGAAAGGAGCCTTCACCCCATACAGTGCAGGCCCCTTACTAGGAACTATCCCACCAGCCTGACTATTTGGCCCATTCCGGCAAAGTCTTTTCAATGACAGGCCAATACTCAATGTCTGGATCTGAAGGCATCATGCGGCAGGTAATGCGGATGCCCATCTCATGCAGCTTCTTCAGTGCCTTCACGCCTGATTCCGTCAGGTACACCGTATTGGAAATCTTCTTAGAGCCGCGTACAAAAGCTTGATTGCCCAGGTTCAGGACTGGCATCTTCAAGCCATTTTCTACCAGGGCTAGCCCATCTTCCGGGTATTTGGCGATAATGAAAATGTTTTCCTTCTCTGCCTCAGGATTGCCATTGCAATAGGCTACACAATCCTTAATGGAAAGCACCGATACTTTAGCACCGATGGGCGCCACCGCTTTGAGCAGTGTTACCTGCAATGGGTCAGCCGCCACCTGATCATTGGTCACGATAATGTGATCAATCTTGAACTCTGCATTCCAGGACACCAAGATTTGGCCATGGATCAAACGATTGTCCATGCGTACATGAATAACTGGCATGTCTCTCCCCCAAGTTCTTCATAGTCTATTGCTCAGCGGGCTTCTTGCCCAAGGTCTCGGACAAAGTGCGGATGCCGCTTACTCCTGCTTCGCACGCGACCTCCACCAATTGTGCCAAGCTCTGCCCCTCACGCTGGACAGCCAACTCCAGCAGCATTGGCAGGCTGACACCGGATATTACTTCGATTTGATCACGCTGCATGGCTAGACGGGCACTGGCGTTGAAAGGGCTGGCCCCGAACACATCCACCAGGATCAGGACACCATCCCCGCTGTCTACTTCCTCGACGGCTGCTGCAATGCGACCCATCAGGCTTTCGACGCTATCTTCCTCCCGCAGATTGACCGCCACAATGCCTTCCTGTTTGCCGACAATCATGCGTGCGGCATCCAGCAGCCCATCCCCCATCTCACCATGACAGACAACAACAATTCCAACCAATCTTCCTCCAATCGCTTATAATAACCTATTTATGCATGCAAACCAAATACGCTACCTATGCGTGTTTGATAACGAGCCATCACACGGGCATTGTATTCGTCAGAACCATCTAGATTCGCACTCATCAACACAGGAGGTGTTTCCCCTTTATCCAAAATGTATTGGATGGCTTCAACCATCACGGCATTCATCAGGGCAGCGCCCAGCACAGTGGACACAGCCCCCGCTTTCACAGGCAAGCCTGCGAAACTTAAGCAAGCATCTCCCGCTGGCGTCCCCGTGTCCAGCACCACATCGCCTAATTCGTACAATTTTTTGCCACTGGAATGGCGTGAGGCTACGCTTTTGGAATGGGCTAACGAAGTAACTACAATGACATGCAAGCCCATCTCCTTAGCCCGCATGGCTACTTCAATGGGCTCTGGGTTGCGTCCCGAATTGGAAATAACAAAGATTGTCTCGCCAGCTTTGAGCGGCAAACCTTTCAATAAGACATCGGCAAAGCCTTCCAGACGTTCAGCACGACCCCACATGGGATCCAGAATCTGCACTACAGGGTATAACCCACCAGCCCGTGCATGGACCTCTTGAGACAATAACTGCGAGTGACCACTACCAAAGGTATATACTAGCCCACCGCTAATGATGGTTTCACCTACTAGGGCTGCAGCCTTCCGTATCGCCTCGCCTTGGGTCTCTTTCATCTGGTTTATGAACTTGCATACTTCATCGAGGTATTCGGCGTACTTCATTTTTCATCCTTTTCCTTTATGCAAAGTTGCGAGGTAATTGGGAGGATATGTCTCCCAATTACCTCGCGG
>JBMFPM010000440.1:0-1882 GCA_049969135.1 Anaerolineae bacterium | reverse complement strand
GGCATGTATGACGTTGATGCTTTCACGCCTATCATCAACCTACCAGAGTGTGCTATTCTGGGGGTTGGACGACTGCGTGAAATGCCTGTAGTTCATCAGGGACAGATTTGCGTACGGCAGATGATGGTGCTGAGTTTGACCTTTGACCACCGTTTGGTGGATGGGGCGCCGGCGGCCCGTTTTCTGCAACGGATAAAGCAACTGGTAGAGCAACCATATTTGTTACTGGCTTAAGAATATGGACAAATAGGAGGAGGATATGACGATTCGCCCTGACATTGCAATCATCGGAGCAGGCCCGGGAGGGTATGTAGCAGCCCTACGAGCAGCGCAATTGGGAGCCAAGGTAGTGCTTATAGAAAAGGACAAGCTAGGCGGGGTGTGTCTGAACTGGGGGTGTATTCCCACCAAGACCTTGCTGCGCACGGCAGAGGTGCTCAAGCTAGCTCAGGAAGCGGCAGAATATGGCGTTCTAGTTGATGGCGTCAGACTCGACTGGCCAGCGGCGCAGAAGAGAAAAGATGGGGTAGTCCGCCGCCTGACTGGTGGCGTCAAGTTCCTTCTGGAAAAGGCTGGGGTGCAGCTATTGCCTGGGACGGCGCGCTTTGTTTCGCCGACAGCGTTGGAAGTGGCAGGGACAAGCGGTCAGGAGCGTGTAGAGGCGAAGGACTATGTCATTGCCACAGGATCGCGGCCTGCTTCTCTGCCTATTCCCGGGCTAGAGGGGCCAGGCGTATTGACCAGCGACGATGCATTGGCTCTGGATACGCTTCCAGAAAGCTTGCTGGTCATCGGCGCAGGGCCGATTGGTGTTGAGTTTGCAACGCTGTTCCGTGCTTGTGACGTACAAGTAACGCTGGTGGAGCTATTGCCACGTGTGCTGCCTACACTGGATGAAGATTTGGGCGCAGAAGTGGAGCGCACCCTGAAGAAGGCGAAGGTGGCTATCTATACGGGGAGTCAAGTTTCTAAAGTAGAGGCGAAGAACGGCAAGTATGCAGTCACCATTCAGGGAACAAAACAGCAAACTGTAGTTGAAGTGGACAAGATATTGGTTGCGGTAGGGCGGCGGCCTAATGTCGAGGGGCTAGGGCTGGAGACGCTAGGCGTGCAAGTCGAGAAGGCTGGGATTAAGGTGGATGAATTCATGCGTACCAATGTGCCTCACGTGTACGCGGTAGGGGATGTTACCGGAGGCATCTTACTGGCACATGTAGCGATGCATGAAGGGGTTGTGGCAGTGGAGAATGCCATGGGCTTGCAACGCGCCATGAACTATGCCGCCGTGCCAAGTTGTGTGTTCACTACACCTGAGGTAGCCAGCGTGGGCCTGAGCGAAGAACAGGCAAAGCAGCAAGGCTATGATGTGAGAGTAGGCAAGTTCCCCTTCCGGGGCAACGGCAAGGCTCTAGCGCATGGTGAATATGAGGGGTTGGTCAAAATTGTGGCTGAGAGCAAGTACGGACAGGTTCTTGGTGTGCATATTGTTGGCCCACATGCCAGCGACCTCATTCAGGAAGGAACTCTAGCGCTGACATTGGAGGCAACTTTGGATGAATTGGAGGTTACGATCCATCCCCATCCCACCTTAAGTGAAGCTGTGGCTGAGGCTGCCCTGGCCGCAAAAGGCCGAGCTCTGCATAGCTAGGAGGACGTAATTCGGCAATGGCCGAAATCGTGGTAATTGGCGGTGGATTAGCAGGCAGCGAAGCAGCTTGGCAGGCAGCACAACGAGGCGTGCGCGTGACGCTGTATGAGATGCGCCCAACAATGATGACGCCTGCGCATCGTACCCCATATCTTGCCGAGTTGGTATGTAGTAACTCGCTTGGATCGAACTTGCCTGATCGCGCGCCTGGTTTACTGAAAGCAGAACTGCGTT
>JBMFPM010000439.1:0-1889 GCA_049969135.1 Anaerolineae bacterium | reverse complement strand
AGATTACAAAACTGTAACGCACCCACACATTGACCTATTACGTCTTAGTTACTGAGAGAGAAGCGCGAGGAGGCATACACCATGAAAGCGTTCAGGCGCTTTGTGTGGGTCCTGCTTGTCTGCTTGGCATGGGCGCCTGTAGCTTCGGCCCAAAGTATAGAAGGCTATGCCTGGATCCAGACCATCGGTATCCCTCATGGCCCCAGCGAGTTCAAATGGCCATCCGATGTCGCCGTTGGCCCCAACGGGCAAGTGTATGTGGTGGACAGCGCGAACCACCGCATCCAGGTCTTTGCCGCTGACGGCGCTTTCCTGCGGCAATGGGGCTCTTATGGCATCTACAATGGCCAATTCAATTTCCCCAGCAGCGTGGCAGTGGCTTCCGATGGCACCGTCTATGTAGCAGATACAGGGAACTACCGCGTGCAAGCCTTTGATGCCAATGGCAAATTCCTACGCAAGTGGGGCAGTTATGGCACTGCCCCCGTCTTCTTTACCTACCCCTCAGCTCTAGCCATTGGCCCCGATCAGCGCGTCTATGTCGCGGACCGACAAAGCAATTGCATCCAGGGCTTTGATTCCCAAGGCAAATTCCTCGTTCGCTGGGGGTCCGAAGGCAGTGGCGATGGACAGTTCTCCTCCCTGTCGGACATTGCTGTAGGCCCAAACGGGCGAGTCTATGCCACCGATGCCTGGAACCATAACGTCCAAGCCTTTGACCGCGATGGCCACTTTCTCTTCAAATGGGGACGCTATGGCGCAGCCAATAGCTTCCTCGGTGCACCGGCTGGCATTGCCGTAGACCACAATGGCTATATCTATGTCACGGAAGGCTGGAATCACCGCGTCCAGATTTTTGATGGCAACGGCAGCTATATGTACAAATTCGGCTCCTACGGCACAGATGATGGCCAGTTCCGCAGCCCAACCGGCATCGCCGTTAGCACTGATGGCCGCATCTATGTCGCTGATTATGCCAATGAACGCATCCAGGCTTTCAACCCTGACCGCACTTTCGCCACCAAGTGGGGAACACCCAGTTCAGGCAATGGCCAATTGTTATGGCCCGCCGATGTGGCAGTTAGCCCAAGTGGCCGTGTCTATGTCGCCGATACTTCCAATCACCGCATTCAGGTTTTCGATCTCAACGGCACATACTTGGCACAATGGGGCGCTCAAGGAACAGGCACGGGCCAGTTCAACCTGCCTGCTAGCGTGGACATCGCTCCTAACGGCCAGGTATACGTTGCGGATACCAACAACAGCCGCATCCAGGTATTCGATGCCAACGGCAATTACCTGACCTCATGGGGTAGCTACGGCAGTGCCGATGGCCAATTTGCCTCGCCCTCAGGCTTAGCCATTGCTTCCTCGGGCTTGGTATATGTCGTGGACAAAAACAACCACCGTATCCAGGTCTTTGACAGCGCGGGCAACTTCCTCAGGAAATGGGGCAGCCAAGGTGCTGCGCCCGGGCAATTTTCCTGGCCCTCGGATGTTGCCGTGGACCCCTTGGGCAGAGTCTATGTCGCCGATACTTCCAATCACCGCATCCAAATCTTCGATGCCAACGGGGAGTTTCTCTCCAGCTTTGGCAGACTCGGTGCAGGTTCTGGCATGTTCAACTCGCCAGCAGGCATAGCCGTCAGTGCGGATGGCCGCATTTATGTGGCAGACACCGGCAATCACCGCATCCAAGTGCTGGACAGCAGTGGCAAGTGGATCACGATGTGGGGTGAGCAAGGCGCTGCTGCTGGCCTCTTTGGCCATCCTCGCGGCCTTGCCACCGATGCCGACGGGCGGCTCTATGTTGCTGACACGGAGAACCACCGCATTCAGGTGTTTGAACGCAGGTACTATGACTACTGGCTCTATTTCCCTTTGGCTAG
>JBMFPM010000438.1:0-1899 GCA_049969135.1 Anaerolineae bacterium | reverse complement strand
GCCTGGTTGTGGAGCATGCCCTTACCTTCCTGCACGAGTTCCAGCCCAATTTCTTGTTGATAAACCTACGCCAAGTAGATAAGGCTGGGCGGCAGCATGGAGCTATTAGCGATGAATATTACAAAGCCGTACTGCGCTGCGATGATTACATCCGCACGCTCGCAACAAACATGGACTTGCAGCAAGGTGTGCTGGTCATCCTCTCCAGTCATGGACATCTTGATCGGGGTGGCTACGGAGGTAGCGAAGCAGTCCTGCTCAACACCCCACTAGTCATGGTCGGCTCCAGTGTAGTACCTGGCGATCGGGGCACTCTGTCCCAAGCTGACCTTGCTCCCACCCTTGCTGCTCTGCTAGGCACGCCCATGCCCAGCCTTGCCCAAGGCAACCTGCGAGCAGACATGCTGAAAATGCAACCCATAGACAAAGCTGAAAAATGGCTGGCCCTTGCTCGTCAGAGATACCGCTTTGGCAATATGTACCTCTATAGCATTGGACAGGGCTTGCTGAGCGAGGCTGCTCAGGGTGACATGTTGGTCGCAGCTAGCTCCCTGCAGGTGAAAAACTACGAAAGCGCGGCCAATTTGGCTTCCCTATCCGTACAGCAAACTAATCTCGAAATGAGACGAGCGCGCCGCTCGCGTTTATGGAAAGAACGCACGCAACGCGCCACTCCTTTTGCTTTCTTTGTTTTTCTGCCTTTGTGGTGGACATGGCGGAAACGGAGTTGGCGCACTGCCTGGAACCTTTTCGCTGCCTTGCTTGCCGCAGCACTGTACCACGTTCTGTTCCTGCGTCAGGGCAATGTCTATTCCTTCAGCTACCTCCCTGCTGGTGGCTTGGCAGTCACACTGATCCCTAACCTCAAGCGTGCTGCCCTTTCCCTGGCTCTTGGAGGATTGATCATCGTTTGGCGAACCTGGCACGAGCATGAACGCTCTGCCTCTGCTGTCGTGTTCTGCGCTTACGGCTATGCGCTATTGCAACTGTATTTCATTGGCCTCTTGGTAGGCGCATGCACCCTTTGGAATGGGCCACGCTTCACATGGTATTTGCCGAACCTGACCATCACTTATATCCAAGTGATGACACTCATGCAAGCTATGCTCATCGCTGCCTTGTCCATTCCCTTGCCCATCCCCGTTCTGATACTGCAAAAGAGCCTCTTGGCTCTCAGTGACTGGTATGCCCAAAAGCACTCCCAATGAAGAACCCCTCTTTTCCCTCTGCCCCATCCTCATGTATAATCTACCATGCACCACCACATACAGAACACGCAATACGGAATACGCAACACATAAGGAGGCCACATGCGCATTGCAATCACCGGCAGTGCAGGGCAACTAGGCCAGGCATTGCAAAAAGTGCTAAACAGCGAAGAACTGCTCCTGATTGACCTACCCGAATATGATATTACGGACTATGCCCAAGTACAACATACTATCGTAGATTTCCAACCCCAGGTGGTCATCCACACTGCCGCTTTCACAGATGTAGATGGTTGCGAACTGAAACCAGAGATAGCCTACCGGGTCAATGCCTTGGGTACACAAAACGTCGCCCTGGCGTGCCAGAGCAGCGGTGCCGCTATGGTCTACATCAGTACAGATTATGTCTTCGACGGCACCAAGGGCGAACCGTACTGGGAATGGGATCGCCCCAATCCCCAAAGCGTCTATGCCCGCTCCAAACTGGCAGGAGAGTACTACACCCAAACCCTCCTGCGCAAGTTCTACATCGTGCGCACAGCTTGGCTGTATAGCCGCACCGGCATGAATTTTGTCAAGAAAGTGTTGCAATTGGCTAAGCAACACGACAAACTTTACTTTGTCACGGATGAAGTGGGCTCTCCCACCTACGCACCTGATCTGGCTGAGGCACTGCGCAAGTTGATCGCCC
>JBMFPM010000437.1:0-1901 GCA_049969135.1 Anaerolineae bacterium | reverse complement strand
TATTTCGCAATTGGTTCGCCTGCACCACTTTTGAACATGAGCCTCCATATTCCACAGGGTGGGGTGCAAGGCCAACTCTGCCTCATCCTCGACGTAGATATCAGCATCATCGGGCGGAACGGGTCGCCTCAAAGGAAAATATTCTACCTCGGATTATTTAGGATCCGATCATCTCTTCCAAATAGCGCCGGGCCATAGCACCTATTGCTGAGGGCGAAAAATATTGAAGAAATGCTTCATACCCCTGAGCAGCGATCTTCTCCCGGAGGTCAGCATTTTCCTTTAATTCAACGATAGCTTCAGCCAATGCTTGTGGATTACCTCTCTCGCAGAAGAGAACTTGTTCCCGATCGTTAAGTACTTCACCCATTGCTTTTGTGTATCCGGTGATAACGGGTTTACGCATTGCAAGAGCTTGCACAACCTTATTGGCAATACAACGATCAATCTTGTCTGATACCCCAAAAACACCAAGGCAGACATCCGCTTGGGATATAACTTCAGGTAACTGGTCAAAGTCAACCCATCTCAGAAAACGAACATTCTGTACCCTCAATTCCTGTGCCCGTTGCTGCACTTCATGCCATGTCGGGCCATAACCGATGACCAAGAACCTGACATCCGGATCGTTTTCTAACCGCTTGGCTGCCTCTATAATAGTGACAACCCCCTGAAGGGGCTGATACTTACCGTAGAAGAGCACCTGAAAATGATCATCCGACCGGGTCTGTTGCCGTGGATAAAACATACGGTCATCCACTCCAAATGGCAGCCTTCGGAACTTTGTCCACGGGCATTTCAGATAGTCAGCAAAGAATTGAAAATGGGTCTTACTGTCTACTAACAGGGCGTCGGGTAGTGTGTAAAGGACGCGTTCCAGCCAGAGTATCAAGCGCGCCATTATAGTGCCTGGACGGAAATACCGCCGATCGAGTACTAGAGTGTCGTAAATCGACATCATGGGATTGAAGAGCAATTTGCTTCTCCACGCCCAGGCAAGAATCTTGGCTATTGGCAGATCCAGATAACCGTTGAAACTAGTGATAATAACTGGACAAGGTGGCAGGCGTACGGCCCTTACAAGAAGTCCCCCGATGTCCACAACAAAATGTGCAAACAGTTTGGTTAATGACCACAAGTCAAAGTAATGCTCTTCTTTCACTGGCTCTTTCTCCCACAAAGCAATATGGCATTCGATTACGTCAACTCCATGGCGGCGAAGTCCCTCAATTAGTGCTTGGTTACCAGGATAGCTACTGTCATAAGTGCCAAAGAAACACGCTCTAAGCATATCGCTTGACCCCATCGCTGGCTCCTCCTTCCGACGAGATCCGTGCCAATCTCCAGGGACGCGTGGTTTGGCTGGCCATAGCCATGATGGTGTCGGCGCGGCTGTGGCTGGGTGGAGCCGAAAGCAACGGCACGAGACACCTCCCTGATTCGGCTGATTGTAGCCCTCATCCGTGCTTGTGCCTTGCCTCGGCCCTTGCTCCTGGTTACCGATGGGCTGTCCACCTACCTGAAGTGCCTCCGCCGGGCTTTTCGGATACCGCAAACACAACGGGAGGAGGGGTCGGCCGCGCCTTCTCCCTTGGCCTCACCTGGTCATCGGCCAGGTGGTGAAACGCTATAGACGCCGACGGGTCATCGCTGTGGTGCAATGTCTGGTGCAAGGGTCTCAAGAATTCTTGCGCTGGCCACTGGAGTGGACACAAGGAGGCGGCGTACTGAACATCGCTTACAGCGAGCGGCTGAATGCCACCTTCCGTGCCCACCTGAGCGCGCTGGTCCGGCGCACACGGGCATTGCTGCAGCGTCAGCCGCTGCTGCACGCGACGATGTACCTGGTAGGCACCGTGTACAACTTTTGCCCCCCCCCCTCATAGCAGTCTGCCCCAAGA
>JBMFPM010000436.1:0-1928 GCA_049969135.1 Anaerolineae bacterium | reverse complement strand
GGTTCCTATGAGACATTGGCAGAACTACGCGCGTACATTGAACAAGAACTGCGCAAACGCAAAGAGGAAGAAGCAAAAGATGCTGCGCTGGAAGAGGCATTAGATGCCCTAGTCGAACAGGCAACGCTGGAATATCCGGCCATCGCGGTTGAACGCGAGATAGACGCTATGATCAGATCACGGGCAGATAACCTGAGCCAGCAGGGGTTCACCCTGGAGGGTTACCTGCAGATTATTGGGAAAACATTGCCTCAGCTGCGTGCCGATCTGCGGCCTCAGGCTGAGAAGCGCCTCAAGCGCAGCCTGGTATTGAGCAAGTTCGCTGAGGTAGAAGGCATCACAGTGGATGAGCAGGAAATTGACCAAGAAGTGAACCGTCTGTCCGAGTCTTTTGGCCAACGGGCAGAAGCGGTCAAAACAGCTCTTAGCGCAGAAGGACCGCTGCGTTCCATCGCCAACGATATCCGCCAGCGCAAGGCATTGGAGCGTTTGCTAGCTATTGCCACGGGCCAGGGGATAACACAGACGGACCTTCCACCGAATCAAGACACAAATCAAGCCACAACGGAATCGACAACGATGGCTGAGGAAGCCGGTAACTAAAAAGCCATCAACAGGAGGAGGTGCATGAGCGATCGAGTGTATAATACCGTGATCCCGATGGTCATCGAGACCACCGGTCGGGGAGAGCGAGGGTACGACATCTTTTCCCTTTTGCTCAAAGAAAGGATCATCTTTCTGGGCACGCCCATTGATGATACTGTCGCTAACTTGATTGTAGCACAATTCTTGTTCTTGCAGCGCGAAGACCCAGAGAAGGAAATCTCTTTATACATCAACTCGCCGGGTGGTTCGATCAGTGCTGGCCTGGCAATCTATGATACCATGCAATTGGTCAGCGCGCCTGTGTCCACCATTGCGGTAGGCATGACTGCCAGCATGGGAACAATCCTGCTTTGTGCAGGAACAAAGGGGCGGCGCTATGCCCTGCCCAACGCCACAGTGCATATCCATCAGCCATGGGGTGGGGTGCAGGGCCAAGCTGTGGACATTGAAATAGAGGCTCGGCGTATCCTGCGTGAACGGGAACGGCTCAATCAGATCCTCGCCAAGCACACTGGCCAGCCTTTGGAGCGCATTATCCAGGACACAGACCGAAACTACTGGATGAATGCGGAAGAAGCAGTGCAATATGGTATCATTGACGAGGTATTGCGCAAGACCGAGCCCAGCAAATAGAGAGCGCGCAGCTATGAGTACGGAACATCAGTAAAGGATAGCCATCAATGCGCAGAGAACCTACTGCCCAACACTGCTCTTTTTGCAACCGGCCACAGTATGAGGTACAACATCTCATTGCTGGCCCAGGCAACGTATATATTTGCGACGAATGCGTGCAAATATGCCAGGAAATCCTGGAGCAGGAACGGATAGTGAGCAAACCTGTAAAGAAGATGGAGGGGAAGAGAATTCCTCCCCCGATGGAAATTTACCAACGGCTGAACGAGTACGTCGTAGGACAGGATCGGGCAAAGAAGGTGCTCGCTGTTGCCGTCTACAATCATTTCAAGCGCACGATGGCGAGACAAGAAACGGATGAGGTTGAGTTGCAGAAAAGCAACATTCTGCTAATCGGGCCCACCGGCTGCGGCAAAACCCTTCTCGCCCAGACGCTAGCGAAAATTTTGAACGTGCCTTTTGCCATGGCAGACGCGACCTCGCTGACAGAAGCTGGCTACGTAGGGGAAGATGTGGAGAACATCCTGCTGCGTTTGATCCAGGCTGCTGATGGCAACTTGGAGAGCGCAGCAAAGGGTATCGTCTATATTGATGAAATAGACAAAATTGCCCGCAAAAGCGGAGACAATCCTTCCATCACTCGCGATGTGTCTGGCGAAGGAGTGCAGCAAGGCTTGCTGAAAATTCTG
>JBMFPM010000435.1:0-1939 GCA_049969135.1 Anaerolineae bacterium | reverse complement strand
ACCCCGGCTCGTTGGGCGTCGAGGGGAGAACGGAAGCGCACTTCTTGACCCTCAAAGATAATGCGCCCTTCGTTGGGGATTTCTGCACCAGCGAGGATACGCATGAGCGTGCTCTTGCCAGCGCCATTCTCCCCGATTACGGCGTGCACTTCGCCGCGTTGCACATCCATAGAGACATGGTCCAGGGCCGTCACTCCAGGAAAGCGCTTGGTAAGGTTCTCTAGCTGCAACAGAATTTCTGACAAGTCACACCCTTTCTAGGTCATATCCGCCACAGTGATGACATTTTGGCGTGTACATTCTGAAGCAAGCGCATGCCATTCTCAAAGAAGATTGGACGCAGGTCATCGAGTGATAGTCCTGCTTCTTCCGCACCTTCGTGCATGGCACGGACCATCTCATACGTCATGAAGGTGCCTTGCACTGGGTGCGCTGGATCGCGCGAAGCAGTCCAACTCAGCTTATCGCGCGAGACATCAACCCAGCCATTGTTAATCCAGACGCGTTTGCCACGCACCTCGGAGATGGGCAAATCAGTGCCGTACATGACCTTGGCAGGATCTACATGGTCGAAGAAGATCTTGTAGACCATAGAATCCATGACAAAGCTGGTGTCAAAGTAGACGTTGGGGAGGTTGGAGATGCGTTCAATCTTGCCTTTGATGAACCGCATATCGTAGGCGCGTCCGATATGTGCGACGATGATTTTGGCATTTGGGTATTCGCGAGCCAGGATCTGGATATTGTGAATGTTCTGCTCTGACGCTAGACGCTGGCTGCCTGGAATATGTAACATAATGATCAAGCCCCAATCGTCTGCGACGCGCATATAGGGCTCAGGTAGCATGTCCATGATTGTCACATCGTCCTGGCGTGTCTTCCAGGTAACCAAGTTCCAGTACGGTTTGAAGCCATAGTAGCCATTTAAGAGCACTGTTTCGCGTATCTGTTCTTCTGTAGCATGCAAATCAGGGATGTAGAGCGGATACAAGTGTTGGTATTGGCGGCTTTTTTCGACTACGTAATCGTTGCAGTCATAGCCATGGGGATCTGGAGCGCCGAATAACACAGCATGGTATTGCTGTTGTGGGAACATCAATGCGGCTGCCGCGAACAGGTCCTCAACGGTATACGGTTTCTGATTGTACTCCGGATACTGTGCCAGTTCGCCACTTGGCGGCGGCCTGTTCCAAACATGAGCGTGAAAATCTAGAACCTGTTCGCCCAGTAGTGGCAACACAATTTCCTTGTAAACCGGCAAATCTACTTGTTCATAGTATTCATCTTTAGCTAGCATGAATTACCTCAATCAGTCATGAGAAAAACTTGTCTGTTCGGGACACTATTGCAGGCCAAAGCGGGCAGCAGCTTCCTCAGGAGCGCAGCCTTCCTGTACCACCGATCTCAATGCGCGCAAGAATTTGGCTGGGTCGCGTGCTTGGATAACATTGCGTCCGAAGACCACACCACGAGCACCGGCTCTGATTTCGCGTTGTGCCAGTTTGAGGGCGTCCAGTTCGCTTGCCAGCTTTTCTGCACCTAGGCAGAAAATAGGGATAGGACAACCCTCCACGACTTCAGGAAAGCGTTCGCCAGTGTAGAAGGTTTTGATGGCATCGGCACCTAGTTCGGCAGCAATGCGACATGTGATTTTGACATAAGGATGCAGATGTTCCAGATCATGCTCTGCTTCTGCGCCACCCGCTGGAAAGACCTCGCCGATGAGTGGAATACCCAGTTTGTGGCATTCCTCTGCCAGTTCTGCGAACAAGCCTACGTTTTCTGCGTCGTGAGCTTCATCTCCGGTTTGCAATACCAGGCTAGCCAAGAGGATGTCTGCACCCAGAGCAACAGCAGTGGCTGGAGAAATCGCCTGCGTTGCCCAGCCTTCCCGGTAATCCCAGGGATAGCAGTGAATAGTATTCCAGTTCAGACGGGC
>JBMFPM010000434.1:0-1942 GCA_049969135.1 Anaerolineae bacterium | reverse complement strand
TCAAGAAAAGAGGATGTGTGACGATGAATAGTGCCTCTATTGATCTAGCCCAACAATTGGCCCTTGAGATCAGCCCTGTCTTTGCAGTGGAAGCGATTACCACCGGCTTGGACCGGCAAACCATCAACCTACAAGGGCGCCTCCTCACCGACTCAGAGACCGCCTATGCACATATGGAAGCACGCTTCAAAGCCTATGGCTATACCCCCATACTACGGAAACGGCATGATCAAGTAGTGGTCAGTGCCCTCCCCATTGTCTTCAGCGCAAAACCAACACAGGAGTACGGAGCCATCCTGCTCTTCATCCTGACCGTCCTCTCCGTGCTCTATGCCGGTGCCCTCATGCAAGCCCCTGATCCGCTGTGGCCACTGATGCACCTTCAGGCTGGCTTGCCCTTTGCTTCAGGCTTGCTGACCATCCTCGTTGCCCATGAGTTGGGTCACTACTTGACCGCCCGCCGCATGGGTGTGCCAACGAGTTTGCCCTACTTCATTCCCATGCCATTGAACTTTTTCGGCACCATGGGCGCTATCATCCGCGCCCGCGCTCCCATGCGCAACCGCCGCCAGGTATTGGCTTTAGGTGCTGCCGGGCCCCTCACCGGGCTCATCGTGGCTATCCCCATCCTCATTTTCGGCCTAATGCAATCCCAAGTACTGCCCATTCCCAGGCGTCCTGGCATCATTATGGAAGGTAATTTCCTCCTCTATGCCTTGTTAAAGTTTCTGGTCTTTGGCCGTTTCCTGCCCAGCCATGGGTACGACGTTTTCCTGCACCCGACAGCGTTTGGGGCATGGGCTGCCCTGCTCGTCACCGGGCTGAACCTGATGCCAGCAGGCCAACTGGATGGGGGGCATGTTGCTTATGCCCTTCTGGGCAAGAATGCGCGCTGGCTGAGCCGCGTGGCAGTGATCGCTGCGCTGGCTCTGGGCATGATCTGGTCAGGCTGGTTCCTATTTGCTCTGCTTCTCATTGTGTTCGGCCAACGCCACGCCGAGCCTTTGGATGATGTGACTCCGCTCACAACCAAGGAAAAAGCATTCGCCGTTTTCATGCTGTTGGTATTCGTCTTGCTCTTTACTCCTGTGCCCTTGACCATTCAATAGAACAACACATGGGCTTTTGCCTGCGAGCATCGCGTTGCAACGAAGCAGCCACTCGCTATGAACAGGAGGATAGACATGATCTACAAAATGGCTTCCAAGGACCCGAACAAGGTTCTCGTGAGGTTCGAACTGCCCTCTGCCATCTGGGCTGAGTCCGTTTACCTAGTGGGCGATTTCAACAACTGGAGCGAAACTGCCCATCCCATGATCCGCGACCGGGCTGAGGGGTGCTGGTACATCGTCCTCGAACTCGAGCGGGGAAAGGAATACCAGTTCCGTTACCTGGTGAACGGGCGTGACTGGCACAACGACTGGAAAGCGGACAAGTACGTGCCCAACCCCTACGGCGGGACGAATTCGGTGGTATATACTGAGCTCCCATCAGCGGATGACACCTGTCAGGTCTAGGAGAACAGAATGGCAAACCCATCGCCATTACAGTATGGACAATACTACCATATCTACAACCGAGGTAACAACCGCGAGTGCATTTTTGTGGAAGAACGCAACTACCGCTACTTTCTAAAACTCTACGCCCAGCACGTCGAACCAATCGTGGATACTTTTGCCTACTGTCTATTACCCAATCATTTTCACTTCCTCGTACGCGTCAAAGAAATTTCAGAGTTGCCAGGTCGCCTACCGAAACCTAGCCAATGCTTCTCCAATCTATTCAATGCCTACACCAGGGCATTCAACAAATCTTACAAACGGACTGGCACACTTTTCCAGCGCCCATTTGGTCGGATGATAGTCGCGTCTGATACTTACTTTGTCTGTTTAGTAGCCTATATCCACCATAACCCACAAAGACATGGTTTGGTCTCGGATTT
>JBMFPM010000433.1:0-1951 GCA_049969135.1 Anaerolineae bacterium | reverse complement strand
GCCATTTTTCGATCAAGTTGACCTCCGCCCTTGTGGGTGTCCTGACTATCCCTGTGCTGTACCTGGCAGCGCGCCGGCTGTTTCCTGAGTCGGTTGCCATCAGTGCGGCTTTCCTGCTGGCAGTCAATCGCTGGCATATTGTGCTGAGCCGCTCCGGTTTTCGCGTCATCCTCTTGCCGCTTTTTTCCATCTTGGTGCTGTATGCTTTCGTGCGTGCCTTGCAGAGCTACCGTCTGTTCGATTTTGGGTTCGCAGGGCTAGTACTTGGATTGGGATTGCACACGTATTTCCCCTATTTGTTCGTGCCGGGGGCGCTTGTGCTGGCTTTGCTTCTGCTCGTTCTCAGTGGGAGGCGGCTGCAGTGGCGTCCCCTTATTCCCTTGTTAGCGGTTATGCTCGCAGTCGCGCTGGTAGTGTATGCACCGTTAGGGCGGTATGCTTTAGAGCATCCCCAAGAATATATTGCGCGTGCTGCATTGCAGGCACGCTTGCTCAAGGGGGATGAGCACAGGACAGGGCTGAACCTGTCATTTCTGATGGATAATCTGCGCACTACCGTGCTCATGTTCAATGTGTATGGAGATGGCAACTCCCGTTTCAATGTCCCCGCATTTCGCCATTTTGGTTTTATCAGTGGGGTGCTGTTAGTACTTGGTACATTCTATGCGTTGTGGCGGTGGCGCCATGGGCACAATGGGGTCCTTCTGGCCTTTTTCTTCGTGCTCATGTTGCCGTCTGGCTTGATGGCACTCCCGCGTGAACTACCGAATATCTTCCGCGCTTCTGGGACCATTGGCCCAGGGCTGGTATTGGCAGCACTGCCCTTGCCTGTGCTCGGCAAGCGCCTGAGGGACTTGAGCGCTGAACTCCCGGATTGGGACTTGCGTATCAAGATCAGGCTGTCCTCTTTTGGGGAGGCCTATGAATTCCTCTGGCAAGTAGGAAGGCGCGGTCTGCTGCTTGCCTTGCCAATGCTGGTCATG
Source organism: Anaerolineae bacterium (assembly GCA_049969135.1). Taxonomy (GTDB): domain Bacteria; phylum Chloroflexota; class Anaerolineae; order UBA2200; family UBA2200; genus JACIWX01. The sequence goes on along the minus strand of JBMFPM010000433.1, from coordinate 968 downwards.
ACGTTGTTGCTCATAGCAGAGTATCGAGAAACGCGAAGGTTCTATTTCCATGATTTTGTCCAGGTCCTGCCTGATAAGCAAAATGTATCGGTAGCCAAAGAGATGGCGCGGCAGATAGAAACCTATGGCGATCTCGCGTCGTCCTTTATTAAAGTATGGCCTCATTGGTTCGATGGGCGTGCGTTGTTAATGTACTTGCGGCAGGAAAGCGAGAAGGGATGGAATCCGTATTTCTATCTTGACAGATTGGATCCAGAACAACCGCCTCTGTCCTTGATCGCCGAGCGGGCAATGTTCCTTTTGAATCCTGCTGATCACGAAGGCTTGGCTGTGCTGCGCAACACTTTTCCCCATTGTACGACCAAGCCCTATCTATTTCCTGATGGCACCCCTGCCTTTATAGTAGTTCATGTTGAACGCTAGCAAGAGGGAGCGGGGTGCAAGATGCAGAAGTAGAGGAGTTAGTAAGAGATGACTGAGGAGAGCAATATGACTCCCCAAACAGAAAAAGGGCGACTGAGCATTGCTCAGGTGCGCAGGTATTGGGACGCTTTCTGGCAGAGCCGTTACTTTGTCCCGGTATGCCTAGTCTTGATTCTGCTATTGGGAGCAACGTTCCGGTTTACAGGCGTAAACTGGGACTATTCTCTTCATTTCCACCCTGATGAACGGCATATTTGGATGGTGGCAATATCCCTTTCTCTGCCCAAGAATCTGGGGGAGTACTTTAACACCGCTGTGTCACCGCTGAACCCTTACAATCGGGGCAGCAGTTTTGTTTATGGCACGCTGCCCCTGTTCCTCACTAAATGGCTGGGTGAGGTATTCCATGTGGGTGGCGATCGCATTCACATCTTGGGGCGCATGTTGGCAGCCAGTTTCGACCTGGTAACCGTGCTGTTGATGTTCCTCATTGGGCGCAAACTGTACAATGAACGGGTCGGACTTCTTGCTGCCTTTCTAGCCGC
>JBMFPM010000432.1:0-1959 GCA_049969135.1 Anaerolineae bacterium | reverse complement strand
CGCCGCCGCCAACTGCGCCGCCAAGGCATCGAAATCTGTGTTTTCATGGGTAAGGATGATCTTCAAGCTCCCTCTTCTCAACAAGTTATCTGCACAGAATTATGACACAACAGCGCCATGTTGTCAATGTAGGTCAAACAGTATATCACGTTCTTTTGACCTAGCTGGCAATCTAGGTTATAATGCCTTTCGGAGGACAGCAGCAGTGCAACTCCGGAAGAAGATTGGTTCGGCGTGGAAATGGCTGTATCCAGGCATGGGCATCAAACGTTGGCTAGTCCTGCTAGCAGCAGGGCTTTTCTTGCTCAGCCTGGGCGTGAGCTTTTTCTACGTCCAAATCTATCGCACCTTAGAATTTACCGGTCCGGCTTCGCCCATTGCTTATACTGTTACCCTGCAGTTCTTGCCCCGCTGGCTGCGCGGAGCAATCTTGGCCACTGTGGGCATTCTCTGTGTGGCAGTGGCTGTCTTTCGCCTGAGCCGGTCCTTGGTTTCTGCTCTTTTTGAATCAGACCGAGAAAGCGTGGTAGATGTCATCTACCGCCGTCGCATGCGCAAACGCGGACCAAAGATCGTCGCCATTGGCGGCGGCACAGGGCTCTCCACGCTGTTACGCGGCTTGAAAGAATGCACGGATAACCTGACGGCGATCGTAACCGTAGCCGATGATGGGGGTAGCTCAGGGCGCTTGCGCAGGGAACTGGGCCTCCTGCCGCCTGGGGATTTTCGCAACTGCATCACCGCGCTGGCGGAAGCAGAACCGCTCATGACTCTGCTTTTTGAGTACCGCTTTGGACAGGGCCAAGGGTTGAATGGCCACAGCTTTGGCAATCTATTTATTGCTGCGATGGCCGGGGTCACAGGCGACTTTGGGCAAGCAATCCGCCAATCCAGCAAGGTGCTTGCAGTGCGTGGGCGTGTCCTGCCTTCTACTATGCATAGTGTAACCCTATGCGCAGAGCTGGCAGAACCACAGGATGGCCACGAAGCGCAGCATCAAATAGAGGGAGAATCCCGCATTCCCAAAGCAGGAGTCCCCATCGAGCGTGTATTTTTGCAACCCGATGATGTCCGAGGGTACGGGGAATCGGTGCAGGCATTGCTCGATGCGGACTTGATCATTGTGGGCCCGGGCAGCCTGTACACGAGCATCCTGCCCAATTTGCTGGTCAAGGACATTGCCGCTGCAATCCGTGCCTCCACAGCGCTGAAAATTTACGTCTGCAATTTGGCAACGCAAGCAGGCGAGACAGATGGTTACAACGCTGCGGACCACGTGCGCGCCATCTACAACCACGTGGGAGAAGGCCTTTTTGATTATGTCCTGATAAACAACAATTTGGAGGTGCAAACGCCAGAAAATTGGAACGCAGAAATGGTCAAACCCATCACCGATGGGACGTACACGGTCTGGACTGCCGATGTGGTAGATACGGCAAAACCATGGCGGCATGACCCCGCCAAACTAGCACGAACGATCATGAGTATCTATGCTAACCATCGCCAGAGACGGAACTACTGCCTGGCTAACTAACAAATTTTCATGGAGGAGGACAAAATGACAATTCGAGTCGGAATCAACGGATTTGGCCGCATTGGACGGCAAGCTTTGAAGGCCATACTCGATTACTATCCCAACGAAATCGAGGTTGTGGCCATCAATGACCTGTTCGATGCCAAAGTGAACGCGCATCTTTTCAAGTACGATTCCAATTACGGCGCCTTTCCTGGCACCGTGGAAGTAGTCGGCGAGAACTTGCGCGTGAATGGCAAAGATATTAAAGTTTTCGCACAGAAAGATCCATCCCTGCTGCCTTGGCGCGACCTGGGTGTGGACATCGTCTTGGAATCTACCGGTGTCTTCACCGAGAAGGAAAAGGCGATTGCGCACATCAATGCGGGAGCGAAAAAGGTCATTATCAGTGCACCCGCCAAGAACGAGGACATCACCATCGTGCT
>JBMFPM010000431.1:0-1962 GCA_049969135.1 Anaerolineae bacterium | reverse complement strand
CGTGCAAAAGAAGATTGGCAAACTGGACCGCTATCTCCCCACGATTGATGAAGCACGCGTCGAGCTCTCCGTAGAGCAAGCCAAGAGCAATCAGGACCGCCAGGTTGTGCAGGTTACCCTCCGCAGCAACAGTACCATCCTCCGTGCTGAGGAAAGAAGCTCTGACATGCTTGCCGCCATTGATGCCGTCCGTGACAAGCTGCAGCGCCAGATCAAACGCTACAAGGAACGGCCTATGCGCATTCGTGAACGTGCCCGCGCTGCCGCCGCACAAGCTGAGGAACAGGCTGAAGAACTCCCGCCCCGCATCGTACGCGTCAAACGCTTCAACGTGACGCCTATGGACGAAGAGGAAGCAATTGAGCAGATGGAGTTGCTCGGCCACGATTTCTTCATCTTTTTCAATCCCAATACAGGGTCTATGAATGTGCTCTACCGTCGCAAAGACGGCAACTATGGCTTGTTACAACCCGAACTCGCCTAGCAGTAGCGATAGGGGTCGGGTCACCCGACCCCTATCTTCATGTGCAGACACAGTGATGGAGGAGTACACGAGCAATGCCCACAAAGAAGAAAACAATTCTCTTTGTCTGCACTGGCAACGTCTGCCGCTCACCGATGGCGGCAGGCTTCCTCTATGACAAACTAGTTCGAGAGAAGAAAGATAGCCACGTGCGTGTGCGCTCCGCCGGCATCTGGGCTCTCGAAAATCAGCCCGCCAGCGCTTATGCTTTGCAGGTAATGGCTGAGCATGGCCTGGACATCAGTGCTCACCGGGGGCGCAACCTGACGCAAGCAGATGTCGACGAGGCAGATTTGATCCTGGTGATGACCAAACGCCATGCAGACATCATCACTCGTGAGTTTCCCAGTAGCGAGGGCAAGGTCTACTTGCTCAGCGAGATGGCTGGCGAACCGTACGACATTGAGGATCCATACGGCGGCTCACTGTTCGAATACCGCCGCACGGCAGCGGAACTGGCGGATTTGGTAGAGCGGGGTTATGCACGCATTATGGAGCTATTGGGCGAGCGCTGACATTTCTCGTCGCTTGAAGAAGAAACCAGGTTTCTGAGAGAAACCTGGTTTCTTTATTCCCACCAACCTTGCAGGAATTTCTCCCATTCCTTGTACTGTTCCAAATAAGCTTGGAATAGGTATCTACCAGTAGGGCGTGGTTCGAAGGGCTGGCGCAGCAAGCGCATATGTGCCTGTTCCAGCGTCTTGCCGCCCTTGCGCCGGTTGCAAGTAGGGCAAGCGCTGACCAGATTCTCCCAGACATGCTGACCGCCGCGATGACGCGGCACTACGTGATCCATGGTCAGATTGTGCGTTTGCCGTCCGCAGTACTGGCAAGTGTAGTTGTCACGGCGAAAGATCTCTTTGCGGCACAGACGCACACGCGGCAACGGACGTCGTACTTGGTATTCCAGCCGAATCACAGAGGGTACCGGCCAGACGCCATTGACCGAGCGGATAAAACCGCGCCCGTTCTCCAGGATTTCTGCTTTGCCACCCAGGATCATGACCATGGCGCGACGCAGATTGCACACATTAAGAGGTTCATAATCCTGATTGAGCACTAATACCGCACCGTCCATATTGCCTGCCTTGACGACTATCTTTTCCGAGTATAGCACAAAGCCGCCGCCAAGTCAATTTTTGGCGCGCACGATTTGGACAAGGTGTGCATCTTGCGCTACAATATGCACTGAGCATAGGTGTAGGATCTCGCTTCGCATGCGAGTTGGCCGAAAAAGCTGGGCTTTTCCAGGGGGTAGCCATGCTTCTTCCCTTACAAGTGGACATCCTCTACGGGCCCGTGAACTCCCGCCGATTGGGCAGGTCTCTGGGCATCAACCTCATGCCCGGAGCGTACAAGCTCTGCTCCTTCAATTGCGTGTACTGCCACTATGGCTGGACCAAAGAGCATACCCTCGATGCGGGTCCCTTTGCACAGGA
>JBMFPM010000430.1:0-1982 GCA_049969135.1 Anaerolineae bacterium | reverse complement strand
GACCGCAATCGCCTGGCTATCCAATCTGATTTACTGGGAGCTGCAGCCCATGGTGTAAAGAACCTGCTCTGTCTGACAGGCGACCACCAACGGTTCGGCAACCATCCTACGGCACGTGGGGTGTACGACCTGGATTCCATCCAGTTGATTCACATGGTCAAGACAATGCGCGATGAGAAAAAGTTCGCCTGCGGTGAAGAGATGGACGTTGAGCCACGTTTCTTCATCGGAGCAGCGGAAAATCCCTTCGCAGACCCATTTGATTACCGGCCGTACCGCCTGGCTAAGAAAATCGCCGCCGGGGCTGACTTTATCCAAACTCAACTCATCTACAACGTGCCCAAGTTCAAAGAATTCATGAAGCGAGTTTGCGATCTAGGCTTGCATGAGAAGTGTTACATCTTGGCAGGAGTTGGTCCGATTAAGAGCGTTGGTATGGCCCGCTACATGCAGACCAGTGTCCCAGGCATGGATGTGCCTGAAGAAATTGTGGCTCGGCTCAAGGGTGTGCCGAAAGATCAGGTACGCAAAGAGGGCATTAGGCAGTGTGCGGATATCATCTCGCAAATACGCGAGATTCCTGGCGTGGCCGGTGTGCATGTCATGGCTATCGAGTGGGAAGAGGCTGTACCCGAAATCCTAGAACTGGCAGGCTTGCTGCCACGGCCAAGATTGTAAAAGCATTATATTATGGTTCGTCCCGAACGCGCAGTTGGGCTACATACATGCGCCGTATTTCGGTGAAGATCTCGATATAACGTGGGCTAGCATAGTCAGGATAGGTCCATTCCCAGGGGTGGAAAGCACCGTGTCTATATTGTAGGGTTACTTCCGCATAAATGCCTTGCCCCAGATAGATGCGATGAGAGTAGTCCTTGGTAGTAGCCAGCACAAGCTTGCCTAGGGAGACGTAGCCTGGATCCACATTGACACGGCGCCGTCCCTCCACGACCCAGGTCATTTCTAGATCGTTAGTAATGCGCTTGATCTCCGCTAGCCGGTCTGGGGGAATCAGTTCCGCAAAAGCGATAATCTGCCGCACCAGCCCTTCACCGAACTCGCGGGCATAATACGTGGTATGATTGAAGGGCAACAACTCACTTTGGTAGTCAATAGGCCCAAAGCGGTTGGCTAGCGCTCCTCTGGCTACTGCCAATAAGGTTTCGTCAGCAGTAAAAATGCTCGCTATCAACTTGACTGGTGGCGGCTCTTTGATTTTGCCCATTCCTAACCCTGTCTGTACGTTGGTTATTATACCGGAAAGTATGACGAGCAACAAGTGCACGAACAGGGGGAGATTACTCCAAATTTTCACCAAAAATGCGTACATCTTACACCTACGATACCATAGTTATCCAACCGTTATTGGTATACTTTTCTACAAAGTGCACGAGAGGAAGAGTAAGCAGAGCGCGTGAAGTCATCTGCGTCAGGTCCTATAGCGATGAATTCTGATAAAGGAGCTCAGGCCTACCCTGATAAGAAACCCTCCGATGAAGGGCATCTTCTTGGGGCATTTTCTCCTCGTAACGCACACGATGCCCTAGCCTCAACCAAGAGTATTGCCCCGCCCATACTCCGAGCTTTGCGGCCTCCTCGCGGTATCGTTGTCCTCTACAGCGCGGCAGACAAGCCGAGCAAAGCTCAGTCAAAGGACATTTTGGCTGATCTGGAAACGATCGCTACAGCCCAAGCAGTCGCCAAGGTCTTGCAACAGCATACCCATCTGGAGGTTCATCTCCTTCCGGCAGCACATCACGTGGAAAGAAAGCTAGCCCCCTACCCGCCTGAAGATTATGTCGTGTTCAACCTCTTCGAAGGCTTGGATAGCCCTGTAGAGGAAAAGAATAGTTACCTTTGGGACGAGGAGGCTCGTGCTGCTTTTGTCTTGCAGGCACTCGGTTACCGTTTTACCGGCGCCGATGGTCATGCCTTGGCCCTTGCGCTGAACAAAGCAGAAGCCAAAGCAACCCTGCTACGAA
>JBMFPM010000429.1:0-1990 GCA_049969135.1 Anaerolineae bacterium | reverse complement strand
CTGGATGGCATCGTCCGCACGCTGGGTTTTCAACCAGTTCAGGATATGATTTTGTGGCGGGCGGAGCCGTGGAAGTTTGACATGCGCCTGACGCAATCGGCTCACGACGTGTCGTTTTGCCAACTCGATAATAGGATATATATCAAAGTCAGGTGGGACAAGAGCTTCGTGTTCATTGCAGCGGACAAGTTTGATGACCTCCAGCTTGCGTTCCAGGAAATGCTTGGTTGCTAGATCGTAGAACAACCACCAATGCTGATTGCCGCCTTTGAGATGCACAAATAGTCCTCTATGCCCATCAGGCGCGCGTTTGCCAGAGCCAACGCCTGGTGGTAATTGCTTCAGCTTCTCCTCCCCAACCCGCTTCAAAAAATCCAGGACCTCTTGCTTGAGGAACTCGCCTATATCCAATTCGGACAGCGATTCCAGCTCTTGCCAGATGCTCTCATCTCCCTGGGCAATGCGCCGCAGCGCGTTGAAATCCTGTGGAGTGGGCACTTCGCCCAACACAGGTGCATCGAGCAGACCAGCGCGGTTGATGGCTTCTAGACGATCTCGCAGGCGCTTCATCAAACCAATGAGCGATTCCAGAGCATCTTCCGGGACAAAGTTGTAGGTGTGGACTGTGGTGTGGGGCGAGCCCAAACGGTCCAAGCGGCCAATGCGTTGTATCATCCGGATCGGATTCCAATGCAGGTCATAGTTCACGACTGTGTCTGCGTCTTGCAGGTTTTGGCCCTCGGAAAGCACATCTGTGCTGATGAGCAATTGAATTTCACGCCCACTTCCCTTAAGATCTGGACGGTCATGGGCTTGTGGAGCAAAGCGGATGATGCGGTCGCGCAATTCTTCTGATTTGATTCCGCTATCCGTGATACTCAGTTGTCCATATCCCCATGTCGTGATAAAATTATCATCATTTCGCAAATTGCGGTAGAGATAGCGTGCGGTATCCTTGAAATATGTGAAGACAACGACTTTCTTACCTTTCAACTCGCCAGTTAAAAGCTGCTGCAATGCTAGGAATTTGTCATCTTCACGTGGCCCAGCCGGGGCGAGTTTATCATAGATAGCCTGCAGGGCTTGGATGTCTTGCTCGATGGCGGATTGGATGCTTGCTATGTCGTAATCTGCGGGATTCACTGGCTCAAGCTGATCTAGTAACTCCGCGATTGCTTGATCTGCTTTTTCCTCTGTTTCTTGGCGTTCTCCCTCCGTGAGCGAATCATCATCTTCCAACTGTTGCCATGAGCTTTTGATGCTCTCTATGCGATGAAAAGCACGCGAGCTAAGCAATCTCCCGGCTTTGAGTTGTTCCAGGAATTTCTTCTGGAAACGCATTTGCCGTTCGATGCTGATCTTGAAAGCGACCACTGATGATTCGAGTCTCTTAAGGTACAGCATCTTGAGGATGCTGACCAGGGCAGTTTGGCGGCCCAAGATCATCGCCAGGTCCTGTGGTACGCCGGAAAAATTCCCAGCCTTTAGAGCCATACGCTGTTGTTCCAAGAGGCCTTTGCGATAAAAGTCCAGCAAATACGGTGCCAGATTCAGATGTTCTATAGCGGCAGAAGCTTCATCATACAAACCCTCGTAAGTCTCTTCCAGGTTGTAGCGCACGGTATGCAACTGGCGTTCTGGGAAGCGAATGCGCTGGCCATCAATCTCGGCTTCGGGATAATTGCGACGGATGAACTCGCGGCTACGGCGCACGGCCACCGCTTCCAGCAAGTCATGAAGCGCCTCGCGGTTCGTTTCTGCCTGTACGAAATAACTGCGCAAGCTGCTGATGCCTACTCCCGCGAAGAAATCATCCCTGCCACCGGTGATCAAGCGCATTTGCTGATACAGGTCGAAAACGCCGGTGTTGATGGGCGTAGCGGTGAGGAGCACAAGCTTTTTGTTTTTACCCATGCTCAAGAGCTTGGATAGATTTTGATAACGCTTGGCATTGGGGTTGCGAAAATTGTGAGACTCGTCCACAATGACC
>JBMFPM010000428.1:0-1995 GCA_049969135.1 Anaerolineae bacterium | reverse complement strand
TCCCGTTCGAATGCTAGGTATTCCGCCAAGGTGAGAGCCACGCGGGGTGTGACCAAGCGCTCTACAGGCGGGTCGTCAGCCAAGTTGAGAAACATCGCCACGCGATTCAATGCCCCGCTTTCCGCAAAAGAATCGCGAAAGTACGCAGCCACATCATGCTTGACTCCCATGGCTGCAAAGACTATAACGAATTCCGATCGAGAAGGTGATGACCCCACCGGAGTTCCTAAGGTAGCCTGGCGCACGATTTGAGCCGCTAGTTGATCATGAGCCAATCCACTCCCGGAGAAAATGGGCAGCTTCTGCCCCATCACCAAGGTATTCATGCCGTCAATTGCCGAAATGCCCGTTTGGATGTAATCTCGGGGATAAACCCGCGCTGTGGGATTAATGGGCTGCCCATTGACATTGGCATAGTGATCAGGCAGAGGAGATGGAGCACCATCTACGGGCGTGCCCATGCCATCAAAAATGCGCCCCAACATTTCTTCAGCGACAGGAACATGCAGCGGCTTGCCCAGAAAACGAACGCGTGTATCATCAATAGAAAGCCCTGTCGTGCCGGCAAATACCTCCACCACAGCCACATCTTCCCCAACTTCCAACACCCGTCCCCGTCGTGCGTGCCCTTGTGCATCCAAGACCTCTACTACCTCATCATAGCTTACATTGCCAGCTCCTTCAACGACTACAATGGGCCCCTCCACACGGGCTACACCAATAACCTCTTGTCCACCGAGATGCAGTACGTTGCTCATTTGAATTCCTGCTCCAACTGATCCATTTCCACGTCCAGTTCCTGGCGAATGTCATCTAGTTTTGCCAACTGATCGTTAGGGACGGTAGCCTTCATACGCATCAACTGATTCACAACCGGCAGTTCGTGGATCATGACAATGAGCGCGCCACGTTTGATGAGGCGTTGGGCTCGCTCGTGAAAATGCAAAATCAACTCCAACATACGAGCTTGTTTTTCTGGCGAGCAGTATGTATCTATCTCGTCTAAAGCGCTCTGTTGCAGAAAACCCTCGCGCAGCAGGTGCGCGGTTTCCAGGATTAGGCGTTGCTCATCAGGCAAAGCATCAGGCCCCACCAGTTTGACAATGCGTTCCAGCCGGCTTTCCTCGTTCAGGATAGCCATAGCCTGAGTGCGCATACTCTGCCAGTCCTGCCCTACCTGCTCACGCCGCCAATCAGCGATATCGCTCAGATATTCACTGTAGCTTTCCAGCCAGTTGACCGCAGGAAAGTGCCGTGCCGAAGCCAAAGCCTTGTCCAATGCCCAGAAACAGCGGATAAAGCGCTTCGTGTGCTGTGTAACCGGCTCGGAAAAGTCCCCTCCTGGTGGGGAAACAGCGCCAATCAAGCTGATCGATCCTTTCTCCCCGCTCAATGTCTCCACGTAACCAGCCCGCTCATAGAACTCCGCAAGACGAGCCGCCAAATAAGCTGGGTACCCCTCCTCGGCAGGCATCTCTTCCAAGCGCCCTGAAATTTCGCGCAGCGCCTCGGCCCAGCGCGAGGTAGAATCAGCCATCAAGGCTACGTGATAACCCATATCCCGGTAGTACTCGGCTATGGTAATGCCCGTGTAAATGCTCGCTTCCCGCGCTGCCACAGGCATGTTGGATGTGTTGGCAATCAACACAGTGCGATCCATCAATGGACGGCCGCTGCGTGGATCCACCAGTTGCGGAAATTCTTGCAGGACCTCGGTCATCTCATTGCCACGCTCACCACAGCCAATGTAAACGACCACTTGAGCATCAGCCCATTTCGCAATCTGATGCTGAGCCACCGTCTTACCTGCTCCGAAACCCCCAGGGATGGCAGCAGCACCCCCCTTGGCTAGGGGAAAGAAAGTATCAAAAACGCGCTGGCCAGTGAGCAACGGCTCCCTTGGAGTAAGGCGACGCCGGTAAGGCCGCGCCAGGCGCACAGGCCAACGCTGCTGCATGGTTAGCTCTCGTTCTCCACTATCTGTACGCAAGCGCG
>JBMFPM010000427.1:0-2000 GCA_049969135.1 Anaerolineae bacterium | reverse complement strand
TAGTGCGCACTTCAGTGCGCCCCTCAAGCGCGAAAGCGCTTACTACGGACAACAACGCCTCCTTTTATCCCAGCCCAGCTAATATTTCCCCTGATTAAGAACGGGGGATTACTGCGTTCCTCCCTGCCCAAGGGCTGCACGCCAAGGGAGTAATTTCCGCAGTATGTGAGCTGCCTTGAAGGGGCTTGTGTAACCCATTGAGCGCGCTTTGTAATTTTTTGATAAGGGCGTATAATGTATCTCTTAGAAAAGGAGGGTAGTCCGATGAAAAAAGTCTGTTTTGTCTCAGTGTTGATTGTGTCTCTATTGTTGGCGGCTTGTGGCGGCGCTCCCAAAGAGCCGACGCCAACCCCCTTACCAAAGGCAACCAATACCCCGCTTGTACGCCCTACCAATACCCCCGTTCCAGTGCAACCTTCGCCTACGCCGGAGAAGGCAGCGGAAGCCGAGGAGTATTCCTTTGGAGAGGCAGCCAATCTCTCCAAGTTGACTACTTACCGCGTGCAGTATGCCTTGCGTTGGGAGAGTACCAAAGAAGGTAAGAAGGAAACCGGTTCCTGGGAAGTGATGGAAGAGGTGGTCAAGCAGCCCCCCGCGCACCGCGTGGTATGGACAAGCACGGATGAAGCTGGGAAGACCAGCACGCTGGAGTTTATCCAGATTGAGAAGGACATCTACATGAACACGGGTTCAGGCTGGATGGCGATGACCAGTAGTGAAGCGGATATCTTCGAGGGCAACCCGTGGCTGAGCGATCCCTTCGGCGTCATATCTGGCAACCGCGGCAAACTGGTGGAGAGGAACGTGGTAGTCAATGGCGTACCCACGAATCGCTATGCCTTTGATGAAAGCACTGTTGGCGCAGTGATCGGCATGGGGGCGGTTTCCAAAGCCAAAGGCGATGTCTGGGTATCTACTCAGTTTGACGTTGTGGTCAAGTTCGTAGCGCATTATGAGGGCAAGAACCTGGCAGTTGGCGGCGGCGAAGAGGGTGTCCTGGACGTCTCTTTTGACCTCATGGACATCAACAAGCCCATCACCATCGAAGCACCCGCAGGCGTAAAACCGCCCATGCCTGAAGACATCCCCGTCGTTGCTGATGCTATTGAGCTCAGCGCCGGTTTCGGCATTATTACCTACAAGACTGCCCAAAGCGTGGAAGCGGTCACGGCCTTCTATGAAGCGCAGATGCCAGCCTATGGCTGGGCGAAAGCGGAAAGTGCTATCCCTGGCTTCCTGTCTTTCACCAAGGGCGAACGCGCCGCGCAGGTCATGATCCAGAGCGAAGAGGGCAAGACTACGGTCACGATCATGGCTGGGGAGTAGCCAGCCGGCACATTTTCTGCTTCCAGAGAGAAAGAGCCTGCACTAGCGATAGAGCCTTGCCCCTTGGGACGCAAGCGGGGCAAGGCTCTACGCGTATTACGGCGTGTCCTCGCCGCGCAGCGGCACCAGGCACATGAAGCGAAAAGTTTCCTGGCCGTTGTTCTTCAGGCAGTGCATTTCGCCCGCTGGGATGAAAATGGCATCGCCAGGCCCAACGGGTGTTTCCTCTGTGCTCGATACCGCCAAGCCCTTGCCTGCCAATACAAAGACCTCGTGTTCCCAATCGTGCTGGTGCCAAGGCGATGCCGTACCTGGTGGCAGGTCAAAGATGCGCATGACAAAGGTAGGCGCGCCCTGCTTGGGGCCAATGACGACGCGCTTCTCGATGTTGCCCGGATAGGGAATGGCGGGTACATCCTGGTAGTTTCTGATCAGCATAATTCGTTCTTCCTTTCCTGGGGGCGAATGGTTATTCGCCCCTACGGTTGGGCATGTAATGTGCATTGCCTGCGGGGGCGAATGGTTATTCGCCCCTACGGTTGGGCATGTAATGTGCATTGCCTGTGGGGCGAATGGTTATTCGCCCCTACGGTTGGGCATGTAATGTGCATTGCCTGTAGGGGCGAATGGTTATTCGCCCCTACGGTTGGGCATGTAATGTGCATTGCCTGTGG
>JBMFPM010000426.1:0-2005 GCA_049969135.1 Anaerolineae bacterium | reverse complement strand
CGGTACGCCGAAAGTTTTAGGGAAAGAGTAATTGTACCATTGCTAGCACGTCTGCTTTATCCGCGTGCCTACGGTATTGTAGCAGTATCGAACGGTGTGGCCGATGACCTAGCGCAATTCCTGGGGCTGTCACGGGACCGCATCAGCGTGGTTTACAACCCTGTAGTAGCTGATCACCTCTTTGCTGCAGCCCAGGAACCGGTTGATCATCCTTGGTTTGCACCGGGAGAGCCTCCAGTAGTTTTGTCCATGGGTCGCTTAACCGCGGCCAAGGACTACCCGACTCTCTTAGCTGCTTTTGCGAAGGTGAGGCAGCGGTGCGACGTTCGGCTGGCAATCCTTGGAGAAGGGGAGGAGAGGGAGCGCCTCCAGTATCTTGTGCGACGCCTTGGATTAGAAAGCGACGTGTGGTTACCGGGCTTTGTGGATCTCCCATATCCCTATCTAGCCCGCGCTTCGTTGTTTGTGTTGTCCTCTATATGGGAAGGCCTTCCTACGGCGATTATTGAAGCTTTGGCCCTTGGGGTCCCGGTGGTGTCTACCGACTGCCCGGGTGGCCCCCGGGAAATCGTTGACAACGGGCGCTTCGGGGAACTGGTGCCCGTAGGCGACGCGGATGCATTGGCAGACGCAATTCTCCGTGCCCTTGACGGGCCGCATGACCCAGAGCGGTTGAGGGAGAGAGCGAAGCAGTTCTCAGTGGATAATGCAGTTGCCCAGTACCTCGCGCTCCTTGGTCTCAGAGGGGGCGGTGGTCATAATGGAGCGGCCGTACCCGACGGAGGAGGGTAGCCCCAATGAGTCTGGTGGAAGATAGCTGGGCAGGAACAGCCGAAATCCGGTGCGCCCCGCGCCACGTTGCGCTGCGAACTGTAGGGGGACGGAAGCATGAGAGTCGCGATCGTTGATCCGTCTGGCTTCACGCCCCCCTACGATCACTGTCTAGCTACTGCTCTTGCACAGCAGGGGTGCCAGGTGGTGCTGGCCACTACCCGGGTGCCGCTGGGACCATGGGCTCAGGACACGACCTACGAGCGCTGGGAACACTTCTACCGAATCGCAAGCAGGCTGACCAAGACAAAAATCCGCACCTACCTCAAAGGGTGCGAGCACCCATTTGATATGGAAAGGCTGTTACGCCGCCTGCGTCACTGGAAGCCAGACGTCATCCATTTTCAATGGGTCCCGTTCCCCACAGTTGATGGGTTCTTTCTTCGGCGGTTCCGAAAGATCGCCCCACTAGTGCTTACGGTGCACGATACTGAGCCTTTCCACGGCGTACCCTCCACGCGTCTTCAATTGGTGGGATTGTTATCCGCTTTGCGGCACTTTGATCATTACGTCGTTCATACGCACTACTCGAAGGAAGCGCTTATGCGCCAACTGGTACTGGCTGAACACTGCGTGACCGTGATTCCGCACGGTGTCTTCACATACTATCGCGAACTCGCTAGCAGTTTAGGGGCTCGCGGGCAAGGCCCTCAGCCAGCGGGGGAAAAGAGGATCCTGTTCTTCGGTGTGCTCAAACCGTACAAGGGCGTGGAAACTCTCCTTGAGGCCTTTGCCCGCCTTCCTGAGCCGATTGTAAAAGAGACGGTTCTTCAGATCGTAGGTTATCCAAGGATGCTGATCGGGCCGCTTCAGTCTCTCGCCCACCGCCTCGGAATAGGAAATCGCGTATTCTGGGATTTGCGGTTTGTGGAGGAGGCGGAGGTAGCAACGTACTTTGCCCAGGCAGATATTGTAGTGCTGCCATACCGTAGGATAGACCAAAGCGGAGTCTTAATGGTGGCTCTGGCTTTTGGTAAGCCGGTTGTGGCGTCCCGTGTGGGAGGGTTTGCGGAAATCATAAAGGATGGGGTGCACGGCTTCCTTGTGGACCCTGGGGATGTGGAGTCGCTCGCCCAGGCTTTGGCACGTGTTTTGGGTGATGACGAGCTACGCGCGCGAATGGCGGGTGCGGTGGAAAGATTAGCAGGTGGAGAACTGTCGTGGAACAACATCG
>JBMFPM010000425.1:0-2042 GCA_049969135.1 Anaerolineae bacterium | reverse complement strand
GCACCGTAGTTTCCATGTTTTCGTTGTGCACTGGTACATGCCCCCCAAGCTGGGGGATGTAGTCAAATTGACACCCTGCCATCCACGCCAATTCAGAGAGCGGCGTAAGCCCTAGGGCAAGGCAGATCACGTCTACTTGATGTACCTGCTCTGTCCCGGGGATTTCATGCCAATTTTCATCTAACCCAACCGAGACCGCTTCTTCCACTTTCTCTTTGCCCCGCGCCTCTTTGATCGTGGTGGAGGTAAGGATAGGCACGCCGTTGCGTCTCAATTTGCTGGCGTGCACACCATAGCCACCGATTTTGGGCATCGCTTCCAAGATGGCTACCACTTTGGCGCCTGCCTGCAACAATTGGTAACTCACGATCAATCCCACATTCCCGGAACCAACCATCAATACCCTGCGGCCCGGAAGCACGCGGTGTATATTCACGAGAGTCTGTATGGCCCCGGCTCCCATCACGCCGGGCAGGGTCCAACCAGGGAAAGCCAAAGCATTCTCAGCGGCTCCTGTTGCCAGAAGGATCTTTTGGGCTTTCAGCGTAAGGTTTTTCCCGTTGCGGATAATGCCCAGCGTGTGATCGGCAAAAATTCCCCAGACCACGGAGTTGAGCAGCACCTCAACGCCGCAAGCTTCCACTTCCTGGAGCAATTGCACGCCGATATCAATGCCCCGGATACCAGCATAGTGTTCCTTCGAGCCGAAGAATTTATGGATTTGTTTAAAGAGCTGTCCCCCTGGTTTTTCGTTCTCGTCAATCAATACTACCTGTACCCCGGCGCGGGCTGCTTCGATAGCCGCTGAAAGCCCCGCCGGCCCAGCACCCACAATGGCAAATTCAGTTTCCTTCATGCAAAGGCCTCCTGAATTCGCCAAGCCCGTGCTGAGTCTGGACTTTCATCCCTGCCTTGACAGGCGTGACACAAGTTCGGACATTGGGCACGCCATCCACCGTCATCATGCAGTCTGTGCACCGCCCGATGGCGCAAAAGACTCCTCGCGGCTCATGCCGTTTCCGCGTATAGCGAAAAACGTTTTTCCCTGCCGCTATGAGGGCAGCGGCTATTGGTTCACCCTCCAGCGCTGGGATGATCTCGCCGTCCACTTCGATCTCGACCACGTTTGGCTTTTTCATCTCGCCCAGTATAGGGTGTTCTGCAACGCGCATATGCTACTCCTTCAACTGCGAGTCAATGATACTTGAGAGCGCTCACTAGAATCAAGTCTTTCCCAAGGGAGGTACATGGGTCTCCTTAAGGTGCTGGAAAAACCTGGTTCGCGCGAGCCAGGTCTGCTTCGATCATCAGCTTTTCAACCATATCCAGATGTTCTTTCATGCGAGCTGCTGCCGATGCTGCATCCTGAGCCTCAATCGCCCTGTAGATGCTCACGTGTTCCAGGACAGCTTGCTGCCACCGTCCTGGTGTTGCTAGAGTGGAATCCATCATCAAGGTAAGCCACAGCTTTTGCCCCATCAGGTCATGGATAATAGACATCATGCGCAGCAGGACAGGGTTCTCAGTGGCTTCCGCAACCGCCAAATGGAACTTGCGGTCGCCTTCGTAAAAGACACACGCGTCTGAGGGATAACTGCCTACCAGGTCTAGTATCTCCTGCAAGTGTTTCAGAGAGGCCTCGGAGCGCTGCTGGGCGGCCAAGGCGGCAATGTGGGGTTCCGTTACCTTCCTTGCCTGGAGAATGGTGAACGGGCTTTCTAGGTCCTGGTAAAGCCAGGAACTGTCCATGCCAAGCAGAGCGGAAGATGCGCCGGAGCAAATAAAAGTGCCCTGCCCGGGTCGGCTTTCAATCAAACCCAATATCTGCAGGGCACTCAACGCTTCTCGGAGGGAGGCTCGGCTGACTTGCAATTGCTCGGCAAGCTCGCGCTCAGGCGGCAATTGACTCCCTTCAGGGAATACGCCTTTGCGGATCAGATCCTTAATCTGATCCGCAATATGCATATAGACCCTCTGGGTCTTGACCGGAGTAAAAACCATCCTGGATACTCCCCGCAATCATGGATCTAGAAACGCTCCGA
>JBMFPM010000424.1:0-2046 GCA_049969135.1 Anaerolineae bacterium | reverse complement strand
CGAACTGGATTTCACGCAATGTCGGTTCCAAACAGCGACGACAAAGCTGAATCAACTTGACCCGCACACAAGCAGTGACGAGAATGCCCGTTTTGGTGCGCAAAAAAACTGCTTTACCCTCAACGTGCGTAGGCCCCGTGTTATTCTCGTCAATATCCAGCAGATCGCCGGAGATCTCTACCTGTCGTGTGGCCCCAATCCCTTCCTTGAGCAACTGAGCCACATTATGAAACATCCTCACCTCTCTCTGGGCCAATTCGCACCGTAGGTTGATTATAGGCGCGCCTCCCAGTCATGTCAAAAGAGAATTGTGCTTGCGCAGGACTTGCCGGGTGACGGTCGCCCCAGCGCAAACAACGCTTGACCCAAAGTTCCATAGGCTACAAAATAAGGTCACTCAAGATCAGCCTGATCTCGTGTATACTGCTGATACTCATGAGTGCGGAATATTCATCCCGTGACTTTCTCGCCGCCTTACCAGCAGCCATAATCTGATCCGCCCGAGAGAAAAGGTAAAGCATCTTGACACTTTGGCTAAGGCTCATGCGCTCGTTCGCCCACCACAGAGGAGTTCGCTAGCCAGTACTCAGTTGATACGCTTGGAGCAGAGGACACATAAGCCCACCACGAGGTCGGAGAAGAAACCATGTCCAAGCAGAAAGAGAAAGTGAAAAGCTCCTCCCCACCAGGTGCTGGTCTGGTGGTCGCCGCCCTTTTCTGGTTGTGGAGTGCCGTGCTCTTTTGCGCCCCCGTCTATCTGAACCTCACGGGCTACTGGCGAACGTTGCTTTATGTACTGGGAAGCATATTTCTTGCCATCAGCTTCGCACGAGCAGGTCTGGAGTTGGCTCGGGCCTTCAAGAACCGAGCATTTTGCTACTGGGGGCTGGGGATGCTATTCACCTCACCGGCAGCTGTATTGCATGTAATCACCCTATGTAATTCTCTGCCATTCGTTTGGACTTTTGTACTCAGGTTACTCGTGCTCGTCCTTCTCTCGATAGGCGGAGCTTTTCTCCTCTATGGGTTCCCCTACCTCCTATGGAACCCCAAAGAAGGAGTAAATGATTCAGATGCTCATGTGGCTTCCCCCGAAGCCATCATGACCAAGGCAGAGAAACGAGGTTAGCCCGATGGATGATTCACCTCCATAGGGTCAGCCGAGGTCGTGAACTTAACAGCAGCCATAGCCTGGTCAAAATCCCTGCGCAGGGCCAGACAAGCGGCCCTCAGGAAGAAGATATCCCCTCCAATGCACAGGAAACGCGCCCCCTGTTGCGCATAGACGGCAGCTGTGGCAACATCTCCCACGACCAAGCCCCACCATTTGCCGTGTCGCTCGGCGGCCTTACGAATGGCTTGAACGGCCTCACAGTAACGAGAGCTATCCAGTTGGAAGGGCACCCCCAAGGAGATGCTTAGGTCTGCCGGGCCTATGAAGAGCACGTCCAACCCCGGAACAGAGGCGATCTCGTCCAGATGCTCTAGAGCCTCGGCATCTTCGATTTGCGCGACAACAAAAGTCTCCCGATTGGCATGCTCCAAATAGGCAAGTGGATCGCTGAAGCCCAAATCAGCATCGGGCATGAAGGTATCGCAGCCTCGCCGACCAAGGGGCGGGTATTTGGCATTAAGGATCACCCATTCAGCCTCCTCACGCGATTTGATATGCGGTACCATGATTCCTGCGGCGCCGTCCTCAAACGGGCGAAAGAAGCTGGTGTAACCCTCACCCTTGCGGATACGCACCATGGCGTCGGTGTCCACGACCCTGGCAGCGTTGATCATCTCTGCCACCTCACGTTGGCTCAGCGGCCGATGCTCCATATCGATCCATACGCCGTCCAAACCAGCCCGCCCCACGATCTCCACGGCCAGTGTGGAAGGCCCCAGGGTGATGCTCGTAAGCAAAGCGGGTTTGCCAGCCCGTAGCTTTTCTAGGACCCTGCTTCTTCTCATGTCTCGTGAGCCCTTTCCAGAGTAATAGAGTATATGCAGTTTATATACTGAGCATACCTACCGGCAACTACATTCATTAGTAGCTAA
>JBMFPM010000423.1:0-2051 GCA_049969135.1 Anaerolineae bacterium | reverse complement strand
GCCCTCGTCTGAATGGCCGCTGCATCAGAGCCGGCATTGGGTTCGGTTAAGGCAAAGGCTGCGATTTTTTCGCCACGGGCCAATGGCACGAGGTATTTCTGTTTCTGTTCTTCTGTACCATCCAAGTAGATAGCCATTGCGCCAATGCCGGTATGGGCGCCAATGATGGTCGCTGTGGAACCACATACCTTATTCATTTCCTCCATGAGGATACAGTAGCCAATTTCACCTGCACCTGCTCCACCGTACTTCTGCGGAAATGGGACTCCCATAAGGCCTAGCTTGGCTGCCTTCTTGATGATTTCGAAGGGGACCCGTTCGTCCCGGTCGATTTCCTCTGCAAGGGGAGCCACTTCTTTCTCCGCAAACTCTCTAATCATGCGGCGGAGCAATTCGTACTCCTTGGGAAACGTAAAGTCCATTGCCTCCTCCTTCACTCGATTCTTTCTATTTCTTTTCTTTCAGTTGCCGCTTTAGGATTTTGCCAGCAGCATCCTTAGGTAACTCGGTGCGAAATTCAATATAACGCGGGTATTTGTATGCCGCCATCCGTGACCGGGCGTACTCGATGAGTTCTTCCGCATCCACCACTTCGTCTGGCTCGAGCACAATGAAAGCTTTAATCTCCTCTCCCATGACCTCGTCAGGAACGCCGACAACAGCGGCTTCAGCAACTGCTGGGTGCGCAAGCAATACATCCTCGACCTCACGGGGATAGATATTCAGTCCCCCGCGTTTGATCAGATCCTTTTTCCGTCCCACGATGTAGAAATAACCCTCTTCGTCTTTGCGTCCCAAATCGCCAGTATGGAACCAGCCACCGCGCATGGCCTCAGCAGTCAGGCCTGGTCGCTTGTAATAACCTTTCATCACATTGTGTCCACGGATTACAATCTCTCCCACTTGGCCGGGTGGCAATTCGCGGTCATCCTCATCCACAATCCTCATTTGCACGCCATAGATGGGCTGTCCAATAGAACCAGGGCGCGGGGGGTTGTCCGTGGGATTAAACGATGCTACAGGGGATGTCTCCGACAAGCCATAGCCCTCGAAAATCGGTAGACCATACCGCTTTTCAAACGCATGCATCAAATCCACTGGCAGGGCCGCTCCACCCGAACAGCAAAGACGCAACGAACTCCAATCGTACTTTTCAGCCCCCGGATAGTGCTGTAGATACCAGTACATCGTTGGTACGCCCAACAACAAGCTTACCCGATCACGCTGGATAATTTGTAAAACCCTGTCTGAGTCGAAACGAGCCAGCATGGTGAGCGTACCGCCAGCATACAACGTAGCATTCATCACGCAGGTCTGGCCAAAAGCGTGGAACAGCGGCAACACTGCTATAGAGACGTCATGCGGGGTAATTTTGCACAAACGATCTGCAGTGAGTGCAGCGTTGTAGAACATATTGAAGTGGGTTAGTTCTGCGCCTCTTGGGTACCCCATCGCGCCTGCTGTATACAGGATGACAGCAGTGTCATCCGGCCTTGTTTGCACCGTATCAAAGTCGGGTTGGCTTACCTCCAGCAAATGGGCAAAGCATTGCGTATCAGATGAGATGCGTTTGCCCACAACAATGAGATGGCGACAGGCTTCCACACGCTTGAGTGCCTGTCGTACCTCTGGTAGATATGCCTCATCAACGATCAATACCGCCGCTTCTGAATCCTCCAGGTGATAGGCAATCTCAGAAGCTTTGAACAATGTATTCAAAGGGACAACACAGCCACCAGCTTTCAAGACCCCGAAATAGGCAATGACGAATTCAGGGACATTGGGGAGCATGATCGCTACCTTGTCAGTGGGATGCACTCCTAGCCCAGCCAGCGCTGCAGCACAACGATTTGCCGCTTCATTGAGCTGCGCATAGCTCATGCGGTGGCCGTTGGAAATAATCGCGGTATGTTGAGGCTGGCTGAGAGCCCCGGTCTCAAGCACAATAGCCAGATTCAAGCTCATATGAGTAACTAGTGATGAGTGTTGAGTGACGAGCGATGAGTGCAGCAGTCCATCGCTGATGGACAGAAATACTGCTCACTCATCAC
>JBMFPM010000422.1:0-2053 GCA_049969135.1 Anaerolineae bacterium | reverse complement strand
ATCTTGCGTAATAGCGAAGGAATAATGGTTTTCCCAATCGAGCGGAACATCTCCGGCGGTCATTTCAAGTTCGATCGCTGCCTGTGCTTCATAGCTGGTCTCCAGGCAAACGCCGAGCAGTGCGCTAACGGCATCGAACAGCCGCCCACAGGATGATGTGAGGGGCGTATGAATGTTCTGCTCTACCATTTGTCGGATAATTTCGCTTTCCTGCGCTGGCATGGAAGCGAGAAATGGGAGTTGAGGGATTTCCTTCAAGCAATGGAGCAAATAGCCAAGGGCAATGCGATACGGTTTGCGGGTTGCCGCATCACCTCCTGGCAGGGGGAGGTACTGAAAGTGCCCCCAACGTTCAGAAGAGGAATAGTCTGCGATGAGGAACTCCCCACCCCAAATGTGTCCATCGTTGCCCAAGCCTGTTCCATCCATAGCTACCCCGATCACTGGGCCTGCCTCTGGAGACCAATCGTTGTCTGCTAGGCAACTAGCAATATGGGCATGGTGGTGTTGAATCTCAAGGAGGGGCAGATTCTCAGCTCTCGCACGCTCGTGTGCATAGCGTGTAGCGAGGTAATCAGGATGTAGGTCGCATGCCAACATCTCCGGATGGGTGCGAAACAGATGCTCGTAGAGCTTCACCGTAGCCTCAAAGTGCTCCAGCGTCTCCAAGTTCTCCATGTCACCGATATGCTGGCTAATGAATGCATAGCGGTCGCGCGTCAGACAGAATGTATTCTTCAGTTCTGCTCCACAAGCCAGGATATTGCGCAAAGGGAAGGAAAGCCGGACGGGGTTTGGCGCATAACCACGGGCCCGGCGTATGGGCTGTGGTTGTTCTGGCAACGGTATGAACCACACGCTGTCATCATACCGTGCATAGATAGCGCGATTGTGGAGCAGAAAAGCATCGGCCAGAGAAGCCAAGCGCTGCAAAGCCTCGTCATTATCCTTTGCAATGGGTTCCTCAGATAAATTGCCACTGGTCATCACCAATGGGCGGCCAATCTCCCGTAGCAGGAGGTGATGCAAGGGGGTGTAAGGCAGCATAACACCCAGGTAACGATTGTGTGGAGCAACATCGCGCACTACGGATGATTCTTCACGCCAGCGTAACAGCACAATGGGGCTGGCGGGCGAGGTAAGCAGGGCTGCCTCCTCTGGCGTTACCCAACAGTGGCGCTGAATATCATCCAAGCTGGGCATCATCAGGGCGAATGGTTTATGGGGACGATGCTTGCGTTCTCGCAACCGCCTGACTGCATCCTGATTTGTCGCATCACAGGCTAGATGAAACCCGCCTAACCCTTTCAATGCCAGAATAGCTCCCTGCTTGAGCAACTGGCTTGCTGCGACAATGGTGTCCTGATCGTTTCGGCTTTGGAGTACGGCATTCGCAGCGTTTGGCAATGCATAGGAGCCAATGGAAGGCGATGCCGCAAATTCTGAGCGCGCGACTAACCAAAGATGAGGTCCGCAAACCGGACAGGCATTGGGTTGCGCGTGGAAACGCCGATTCGCCGGGTTGTCGTATTCTGCCTGACATTCTGGGCACATGGTAAAATCGCGCATCGTTGTCTTGGGTCGATCATACGGGATGTCTTCGATGATCGTAAAGCGAGGGCCACAGTTGGTGCAATTAATAAATGGGTATCCGTAGCGCCTATCCTGGGGATCGAACAACTCGCGCAGACAATCTGCACAGGTAGCAATATCCGGCGATACCAACTGATAGGCTCCGGCTAGCGGCTGGCTCTCTAGGATCACAAACTCGCTATAGCCATTAAGCGGGATATCAGTTACGGAAATGCTCTCGATGCGTGCCAGGGGTGGCGCTTGGGTAGCAAGCTGGTCCAGAAAAGCGCTTAGCGCTTCTGAGGAGCCTTCTACTTCGATTTCCACCCCTGCTGATGTATTGCGCACCCAGCCACGCAAGCCATGCGACACTGCGAGGTTGTACACAAAGGGACGGAATCCTACTCCCTGGACAATACCGGTAATTTCAATGTGTTTTGCTGTCTCCACGTTTGTAAAGGCTAGTGCTTTCACTTTTTCT
>JBMFPM010000421.1:0-2053 GCA_049969135.1 Anaerolineae bacterium | reverse complement strand
TCACTTCCGGTTTGGGAGGAAACTTCCCCAAACGACTGGTCATCGGTCAGGTTACGGCAGTGAAGCGCAATGATGTGGAGATGTTTCAAGAAGTGCGGTTGCAATCTGCTGTCCACTTCGACCGCTTGGAAATCGTCCTGGTGATTCAGAACTTTGTACCTATTGACTATGCTCCTTAGTCCGAAGTGCATTATTGCGTTGTTGGCAATGTGCCCTTCATGAAAGTGCCCGTCGCAGATATCCCAATGGGCTATTTGGTGTCTGATGGAAAGGAGTGCGATTAATCCCTATCTTGCCGGGGCATTGCTGCTTACCATAGCCCTGCTACAGACAAGCGTGATGCCCAATTTTATGCTGTTCGGGGTAGTCCCTGATTTGATGCTATTGGTCATTGTCTCATGGACTCTGCTTCGCGGCATTCAGGAAGGCATTGTTTGGGCACTTGCTGGTGGCTTCATGCTCGACCTGCTGTCCGGTGGTCCCTTTGGTGCTATAACCATTTCCCTTTCCCTTTCCACTCTGGTCGCAGGATCGGGCAGCCCCACCATTTTTCATGGTGCATCGTGGTTGCCAGCCTTGGCCGGTGCTGTGGCTACCGGCCTATATAACCTGCTTTATCTGATAATCCTGCAACTCTCGGGGCGTCCGATGCCATGGGGCCCGAGCTTGCTGCAGGTGGCCGTACCGTGTATGATAGTGAATGCGCTAGTGATGTACCCTATCTATTGGGCAATGCGTTGGCTGCACCATCGCGTAAGCTAACGGCAAGAGCGTTGTCTATTCACTTTCGGTTTAGAATGGTGTACAGAGATAGGGCAAGGTGCTTGTGGGATGAATAATAGCAGTGCTACGTGGAGAATTGTGCTATTTCGTGCCTTTATCCTGGTAGCTTTTGCTGTACTAGCTGGCCGGCTGTGGCGCCTGCAAATTTTGCATAGTGAAAGCTACCAATTGCAAGCGGATGCCAATCGCTTTCGCCTGGTACCTGTTGATGCGCCCCGAGGGGTAATTTATGACCGCTATGGCCGCCTTTTAGCACGAAACATCCCAAGCTACACTATTTCGATCCTCCCCTCTGCACTGCCTCAAGCGAAGGAAGCCCGAGAGGCTGTCCTGACCCGCCTATCCCAGTTGCTCGATATCCCTGTTAGCAGCAAAACAGCATCATTGAGTGGGGCTGGTACCGTCCTAGGGATTGAGGAAATCCTGGAACAGAACACGACTTCACCATACCTCCCGGTAGCGATTAAGAAAAATGTGGACAAGCAGATTGCCTTTCTGGTCGAGGAGGAGAGCCTGTACCTACCGGGAGTCATGGTGGAAATCGCACCCAGACGGGAATATCCAACAGGCAATCTCACCTCCCATATCGTGGGCTATGTGGGCTACATTCCTGCAGAGAAGGCACAGTACTATCTGGATCAAACAGAGGAAGGTTATACCCTCAATGATCAGGTTGGCCTGATGGGCGTGGAAGCTGCCTACGAGAAAGAGATGCATGGACGCAAAGGGCAAAAGCATATTGAGGTAGATGCATACGGGCGTGAAGTGAACGTCTTGGCCATAGACCCCCCGCAACCAGGGAACAGCATTATGCTGACCTTGGACCTGGATCTGCAGCACGTCGCTGAAGACGCACTCAGAGAGGGTATGCAGCGCGTTGGGTCAACCGCTGGTGTAGTGATTGCCATGAACCCACAAACCGGGGAAATCCTAGCGATGGTCTCGCTGCCAAGCTATGACAACAACCTTTTTGCCAGAGGCATAACCGCTCAGGACTATGAGCAACTGCAAACTGACCCGGAACGTCCCCTGGTCAACCACGCTATCAGTGGCCAGTACCCACCCGGCTCAACATTCAAGATCATCCCGGCAGCAGCAGGGCTGGAGGAGGGAGTGATAGACTCCAAAACCAAGCTCACTTGCGCTGGTAAGCTGTTGTTGCCCAACAAATATTTCCCCGATGACCCCACCAAAGCTCAGGTATTTAAATGCTGGAATCCATGGGGCCATGGTGCATTGAACGTCATCGAAGCGATAGCGCAGTCATGCG
>JBMFPM010000420.1:0-2057 GCA_049969135.1 Anaerolineae bacterium | reverse complement strand
GAAACGCCGACGCCAACCTATACACCGACGGCAACGCCAACAAACATGCCCACATCAACTCCTACGCGGACGCCTACTAGAACCCCTGTGCGTTTCAGGCTCTACCTACCATTAGTTACAGTGGCACGCGGCATCCCGGTGACAGTTACCCCAACACCTTCCGCCACACTTACACAAACCGCCAGCCCTACGCACACGGCTACTGCGACGGGCACTCCCACGGCAACCACTGGGCCATCACCAACCCCAACTTCTGCACCGGATGGAACCCTGAACTACCCCTTCCCTGCGGTCTGCAAAGGATTTTACAGGGGCACTACGGCTGGCCATCAAGCAATCATTAGCGACTATGGTTTCTGCGGCAGGGGCTTTGTAGGACCTGAAGTCATCTACCAATTGCACCTCACGGCACGATTGGAACGCCTGCAGATAAATTTTAATACGGCTTCCAACCTGCGCGTATTCATTTTCACTGGAAAAAATCCAACCAATTGTTTCGCCACGATCAGTCCTGACCCCGATCAAGTGCTCTATGATGTCGTTCCGGATACATATTATCTGGCCATAGATGGCCCCATGGCTGGGGACTATGCGATGGCTATCCATTGCTATCCAGAGTCAGCGTACGTAAGGGAGAGAGAATGAACAAAAGCAAAGCCAAAGTAATCGTGAACCCGGTCGCCTCAGGCGGCAAAGTAGGTAAGGCGTGGCCTCAGCTCCAGCATATGTTAGCTGAAGGAGGACTGCCATTTACTGCGGTATTGACCGAATACCCAGGCCATGCTACGGAACTTGCACGCCAGGCACTTGATGCTGGCTATCGCTATATCCTCTGCGTGGGCGGCGATGGCACGGTGAATGAGGTCGTGAATGGCTTGGTGATCGAAGGGCATATCCCTCCCGAAGTAGTGCTGGGCATCATCCCCGGCGGCACTGGTTCGGACTTTACGCGAATTCTGGGCTTTGCGCGCGATCCAGCGCAGGTCTGTCGCATCGCGCTTGGCACAAACACCCGCCAGGTAGACATTGGCGAAATCCGCTGCATGCGCGAAGGGAAACCCATTGTGCGCTACTTTGTCAACGTAGCCGGACTTGGCTTTGACAGCGAGGTCTGCGCACGAGTCAACCGTATGAGCAAGCGCATCAGTGGCACAATCCCCTACCTCACCGGCCTGGTGACCACACTGTTCTCCTACACCAATAAAGATGTACAACTAACCTTCGACGGCCAACAGCGAGAAGGCCGATTCAATTCCGTGATCATTTGCAATGGGCAGTATTTTGGCGGTGGCATGTGGATCGGCCCCAAAGCAGCAGCCGATGACGGGATTTTTGACGTTGTGATCCTAAAAGACCTGAACAAGCTCGAATTCTTGATCAACGTCCCTCGCGTCTACAAAGGCACCCATTTGACCCACCCCAAGGTAGAATCCTTTCAAGCTAGAGAAGTGCGCGTTGAGTCCAAGCAACGCATGTTCATTCAGGCAGAAGGCGAGCTTGTCGGTGAAGCACCAGCCACTTTTCGCATTCTGCCCGGCGCCTTAAACCTGCGTGTCTAGCCACCACCGGGAGATGACATGCGCAAAGCAGTCGTAACGCTGCTCAGCTTGTTATTACTATGCTCTGTTCTGGCAGCTACCTACCTGTGGATCAATGCCTTGGTCCTTTCCATATACGGCTACCGAACCCCACTGAAAGGCACGCCAACGCCCACCGAAGACGTCACTCGCCCGCTCGCTTCACAGGTGGTACTGGTTATCATAGATGGTTTGCGCTACGATGCATCCTTTCAAATGCCTTACCTAAACAGCCTGCGCTTGCACGGGGCTTTTGCCAGGTTAGTCGCTGATCCGCCAACTAACCTGCAAACTTCTTGGACCACCCTTCTCAGCGGCGCCGGGCCGGAGATCAATGACGCTCCATTCTTCGACCGCGATTATGAACTCATCACTCCAATCGCTGTAGACCACATTTTCGCAACCCTGCGACGCGCTGGCCTCACTGCGGGGATCTCTGGCTTCTATTGGTGGGAGAAACTGGTGCCGCCTGATCTGCTC
>JBMFPM010000419.1:0-2059 GCA_049969135.1 Anaerolineae bacterium | reverse complement strand
GGCTTCAAGCGCGTGGTTTGGATGTCCTCTTTCCTTAAAGAGACGATGGCTGAGGAACTCAAGGCTGTCGCTGAGCGCGAAGGCGATCCAGACCTCATTGATAAGATCGCCGATGAACGCGTGGCGACCACCGTAGATGAGTTATTGCCCTATCTGGAAGAGAAAGGACACCCGGCATTGACCATGCCGCCGCTATTCTAAAAGATAGTGAACAATAAGTGATGAGTAACGAGTGATGAGTTTCTACCCATCACTCGTTACTCCTGCTCAAGGTTTTGCCGCCATCATGGAGGGCTTATGAAAGCAAATGAAGTTCAATTGCATGAAAAACGGGTCGAGGATATCATGCACTACGGTGTAATTACCTGCCGTACGTATACCTTGCTGAAGGAGGTAGTGCGTATTATTACGGACACCGACGTGCATGCCTTGGTCGTCATCCACGACAATGGGAATGTTGCGGGCATCGTTTCACACATGGATTTGCTTCGCCTGTACGGCCAAAACCTGCTTGAGTACAAAGCCGAAGATGTGATGACACCCAATGTCATTACTATTAGCCCGGATGCTACTGTCAAAGAAGCGGTGGATTTGATGCTGAAACACAATATCCGCCGGCTTTTGGTAACGGAAAAGACACCCGAAGGCGAGCGCCCTGTAGGCGTGATATCCACCACGGATGTAATCAGGGACATGCGAGAGCAACCCTGGTTTTGGTAAACAAGAGACAGGATGTAGGACATTATCCTCTATCCTTTGGAAAGGAGATATGATGCAATGCCCATTGCAGTAGAAATCCCTAAAGAAAAGTGGACCGGCAAGGTCAGGGAAGTGAAATTAGGTGCGACGGCTGCGGAAGGAGGTACACGGAAAAGGACCGTTACAGTAGGTGGCGAAAGCACGCTGCCTTTTCTCACTTTCGAGGGAGAGATGCCCAATCCTCCTGCCGTTGCTATTGAAGTGCAGGATCGCTACCCTAGTGACTGGTCTGGCGTCCTAAAGGCGGCATGGGGAGATGTTTTGAATGACCCCGCCGCTTGGGCCAAAAAGGCAGAAGAATACGGCGCTGACATTATTGCCCTGAAGCTACAGAGCGCCCATCCTGAGGGCGATAACACGGATGCTGCCCATGCAGTGGCAACCGTGAAAGCAGTGCTGGCGGCTACCGGGCTCCCCTTGATTGTCTATGGCCCAGGACAAGCTGAGAAAGACAATGAAGTGCTAGTGGCCGCCGCCGAAGCAGCGAAAGGCGAGCGCATTGCTTTGGGCAACTGCGAGGACAAGAACTATCGTACCATTGTCGCAGCAGCCCTGGCGCATGGCCACCTTGTAGTTGCCAAGACCCCTATCGATGTCAACCTGGCTAAACAATTGAACATCCTCATTAGCGACATGCGTTTGGATCTTGACCGTATCCTGATGGATCCAACTACGGGCGCATTGGGCTATGGTCTGGAGTATACATACTCGGTGATGGAGCGCCTTCGCCTGGCTGCATTGACCGGCGATAGCATGACCCAACAGCCGATGATCTGCACCGTAGGTGAAGAAGCCTGGCGTGCCAAAGAGAGCAAGGTAAACGAAGGTGTGCCTGCCGCCTGGGGAGACTGGGAGCGGCGCAGCAAAAACTGGGAAGTGCTCACTGCCAATACGCTGATCCAGGCGGGAGCTGACATTGTCGTGTTGCGCCATCCAGAAAGCATCCAGCTTGTTAAGCAAGCCATCTCCAGATTGATGGCGCGGTAAGACGCTTGTGGAAACCAAGAACTCACCTGCGAGCACTTGCGCGTTATTATCCGTGAATAAGGAGTGAAAAATATGGGACTGAGCGGCCTTGAAATTTACAAGCTGTTGCCCAAAACCAATTGCAAAGAATGCGGCCAACCTACCTGCCTGGCTTTTGCCATGAAGTTAGCTGCCAAGCAAGCCGAGCTATCGGCCTGCCCTTATGTTTCTGAGGAAGCAAAAGCCAAACTCGCGGCTGCAGCAGCTCCGCCGATTCGCCTGGTTACGATTGGCACGGGGGATAAGAAACTAGAAATTGGCAATGAGACAGTGC
>JBMFPM010000418.1:0-2059 GCA_049969135.1 Anaerolineae bacterium | reverse complement strand
CGATCGTCCAGAGTAAGAGGTAGACCCACCACTTGGCGCAGGTTAATACCTGCGCTGGCTGCCACCAGCCGCAGGCGGGCGTAAAGATCGGGCATAGGCCAGTGGGTGCGTTGAAGGGGGATATTGGTCAGGAGGGGCGCGAATAGCTGCAACGTACTGGGCGGAAGACCAATGCTCGCGCGTATGTGGAACGCGCCATCCCGTCCCTGCAAGGCAATCAGACCTGCTTCGCCACGCAGTATCTCTACCGCCTTACTGATAATCAACTGTAGTAGGGAGGGAAGATCAAGGCGGGCGGTCATGGCCCGGCTGATGCTCAGTAGATAATCTCGTTGGCGCTGCAAATAGTCTTGCACGTACACCAATTCCTGTACCCCTTTACTTTAAAGGATACTACATTTTATAAAGGTTGTCAACGTATCGCGAGCAGTGGTTTTTGTTGCCGTGGGGTAAATGCGGTATACTGGGTTCATCCCTTGACAGAGTTTAGCCCATACCAAGAACAGCCTCATCTAGCGGGTGTTCAGCGAGACATTCATAGGAAGGGAAAATGGCAAAGACAGCTTTACTCATAGACAGTACTACGACTATACCTCAGGATTTGATCAAAGAGTATGGCGTTACAGTGATTCCAGTGCCTATCCATGCCGCAGGTAAGGAATATCGCGACGGAGTGGACCTCACGCCGGAGAAATTTTGTGACCTATTAGAGACCTCTAAGGATCGCCCCTCTACGGCTGTACCTGGGCTGGGAGAGTTTGTAGCCTTCTATCAGCAATTATTGCAAACGCACAAGCACATTATTTATCCCGTGCCTAGCCCTAAGCTCACGGGCATTTTCAATGCTGCTATACAGGCGGCAAGCCAAGTCGAGAATGCTCGGGTGGTGGCTGTAGACCCTCCTGAAGGATGGGAAGGAGAATGGCGTGCGGTGCACTCGGATGATCCGCTGCTGAAAGAGCGCTTGGCCGAGATCAATAAGTGGGCTGATCCGGTAATCGCCGTTGTGAACACCAATTATGTTTCAGGCGCGGCGGGGCTGGTCGGAATGCAGGGGTTCGATGCTATTCATCAGGGCCTGGACTTGGATGAAGCGCTCTATCGAATGGTCATAGCGAAACCTCGTGCGGGCATTTACTTTATCCTCACTACCCTGGACTATGTGGTGGACCGAGTGGGTCATTTGCGCGCATTCCTGGGCACCTTGCTCAAGATAAAGCCTGTGCTGACCCTCCGAAATGGCATGGTCGAGGATGAGATCAAGGTCAGGGGCGAAGGCAAGGCGAAAAAAGCGCTGGTTGAACCGCTCAAACAACGGGTGGGCGATAGGGAAGTAGACCTATTCGTGTTGCATTCGCTGGCGCAGGCGGAGGCAGAAGAACTCCTAGCACAGGCAAAGAACGAACTATGTGTCAGAAACGCGTGGCTGGGCGGTATTGGCTGTGCCATCACCAGGTATACCGGTAGGGGAGGGCTGGGAATCGCATTTATCGTGAGGTAAGGTGCTCTCCAGGCAATCGGTTACAAGCTGTTCGACGGATTCCGCGATCCATCGTGCCTGTTCCACGTATTCCAGAGATTGGTGCCGGAAGTAGGTATTGTACAGTTCGGCATAATGACCTCCTGCAGCCAGTAATGAATCATGGGTGCCTTCTTCAATAATCTGGCCATCCCGCAGTACGATGATACGATCTGCATGGCGCACCGTTGACAAGCGGTGAGCAATTACAATCGCTGTCCGACCACGCATGACTTCCTTCAGCCCTTCCTGAATCTGTGCCTCCGTGAATGGATCCACACTAGCGGTTGCTTCATCCAGAATGATAATGGCGGGGTCTTTGAGCAGTACACGAGCCAGGGCTACGAGTTGTCGCTGACCCATGGACAGGTTCGCTCCGCGCTCTCCTACGTAAGTATCCAACCCATCCGTCAAATCATTGATCCAGTCCCCATTGCCAATGCGCATGGCAGCTTCTTGTACCTGTGCTTCAGTTGCATTAGGACAGCCATAGCGAATGTTGTCGCGAATCGTGCCGCTGAAGAGCACGGTTTCCTGCAA